>JAUWYD010000264.1 GCA_030616025.1 Chloroflexota bacterium | reverse complement strand
GTTGTGGGCTGTGCTACCTCTGAATCAGCGGGTCCGCCCCCAGATGTCCAGACTGCACCTGAAGAGGAGATGGCTTTGCCCGAGCCTCGTCTCGAGTCAGAGCTGTCTCTAGAGGAAGCCATCGCCAGACGGCGTTCAGTGCGGGAATTCACAGAGGAGTCCTTGTCCCGGGAGGAGATCTCGCAGCTGCTTTGGGCCGCCCAAGGGACTACCGACCCTCGGGGGTTGCGGTCGGCACCCTCCGCAGGAGCTCTTTACCCCTTGGAGTTGTACGTGGCAACGTCCGAGGGTGCATACTATTATCTGCCGCGTGGGCACGCCCTTCAGGTCGTGGGAGAAGAGGATCGTCGCCCCGATCTCTGGGAGGCGGGCTTGAAGCAAGGTGCGCTTCAGGAGGCGCCAGCCATTTTCGTGGTCACGGCCGTCTATCAGCGTACCGAGGCCAAATACGGAGAACGAGCCGAGCGGTACGTCAAACTGGAAGCAGGCCACGCTGCGCAGAACATCCTCCTGCAAGCAATGGCCTTGAGACTGGGGGCGGTGCCCATCGGAGCCTTCTACGATGATCAAGTACAGTCAGCCCTGGCTCTGCACGCTGATCACCAGCCCCTCTATCTCATCCCTGTGGGACATCCGCAGCGATAGTGTGCAGGGGGAAGGTTGTTACTCCCACTCAATGGTGGAGGGGGGCTTGCTGGTCACGTCGTAGACCACTCTGTTTACGCCTGGCACCTCATTCACGATACGGCTGGAGATACGGGCTAGGACCTCGACTGGCAAGGGAGCCCAGTCGGCCGTCATGCCGTCCTCGCTGGTAACGGCTCGCACCGCCACTACATACTCGTAGGTGCGCTTGTCTCCCATCACTCCTACGCTCCTGATCGGCGTCAGAACGGCGAAGCACTGCCATACGTCTCGATATAGCCACGCCGTTTCGATCTCCTCCACCACTATCTTGTCGGCGGCTCGCAAGATCGCCAGGCGCTCTTCGGTCACATCACCCACTATCCTCACCGCCAGGCCAGGCCCTGGAAACGGGTGACGATAGACTACCTCCTGCGGCAGGCCCAGCTCCAGCCCCACCTGTCGCACCTCATCTTTGAAGAGATAACGCAGCGGTTCTACCAGTGAGAAGGCCATGCGCGATGGCAACCCACCCACATTGTGATGGGTCTTAATGCGTGCCGCGCTTTGCGTGTCCACGCCAGCGCTCTCGATAACGTCAGGATATAGAGTCCCTTGGGCGAGATACTGAATGGAGCCCAGCTTGGCTGCCTCCTGCTCAAAGGCCCGGATGAACTCTTCCCCGATGATTCGTCTCTTCTCCTCGGGGTCTACCACGCCCTCCAACCGCTGCAGAAACCTGCGGCTGGCATCCACATGGACGACCGACAGCCCCAACAGGGGATCGAACAGGTCCCTGTTCCGCTCAACCTCTCCCGCACGCAGGAGGCCATGATCTACAAAGACGCAACTCAGTCGGTCGCCAATGGCCCTCTGCAACAGAATGGCGGTTACAGTCGAGTCAACACCTCCAGATAGGGCACAGATCACCCTGCCCGAGCCTACCTGGGCTCGAATATCGGCCACGCTCTGCTCGATGAAGGACTGGGGCGTCCACGTTTCCTTGCAGCCGCAAATGTCATGCACGAAGTTGGTGATGATGGCTGCCCCGTAGGGAGTGTGCGATACCTCGGGATGGAACTGGAGCCCGTACAGTTGGCGTTGTTCATCGCCCATGGCAGCCAAGGGCGAGTTGACAGTGTACGCCAGCGTCTTGAAACCTGGGGGCAATCGCTCTATCCTGTCCCCGTGGCTCATCCAGACCGATTGTGAAAACGGAAGGCCGGCAAACAGAGCGGAGGAGAGATCCCCTATCTGCAGCTCAGCAAGGCCGTACTCCCTCTTACCTGTCCGCGCTACGACGCCACCCAACTCCTGGGCCAGCAGTTGCATGCCATAGCAAATGCCCAGTACCGGTAGGCCGCTCTCCAAGACATAAGGGGGAAGGGAAGGCGCACGGTGTTCGTACACGCTGGCCGGGCCTCCGGAAAGGATCAAACCCTGCGGCTTGAGACTCTGTACCTCTTCCCCAGGGGCATCGTGGGGAATCATCTCACAGTAGACATGAGCTTCCCTGATGCGCCGCACGATGAGCTGGCTGTACTGGGAACCGAAGTCTATGACGGCTACCGCGTCACCTGTTGCACTCGTCATGTTCCCGACTCACCTGATGATTCAAGAAGCTATTGACGTTCAGGATGCCTCCTCCCAGGTTCTTGCCTTCGGCCAAGATCCTCTCCTTCAGTCCCTGCACCTCGCCCCCTTTTCGATGGTCTCGAAATGTATGAATGCTACGGATGCTTGTACGCCGAGATCACAGTCTGCTTCACGCATTCTGTGGATCATAACCCTGTTCTATCTGCAACTATACGTGGGATGAGGTTGGAGAGTGCGTAATGCTAGCTATTTGCAGATTTGGAGGGCACCGCGCTGGTCCTCGATCTTCGCCAGCATTTCCGCTTCCGCCGAGTCCATCAGATTCCGACCAGTTGTCTCGCCACTCTGACTCGGAGAAGCGTCTCCGTACCGTTTGTCGGTGACAGGGTGATCATCCAGCAAACATACCAGAGCCCGCACCCGATGCTCGTGTGACCTTGAGAGAGCCTGACCCCTGACATCCACATCGTCGCTGTGTAGACTGTCCTCACGCCCTCACAATGTCTCCAGCACGCGGAATGACGCCGGTCGGATCGTACAAGTGGGCTGACTGGAGCACCAAGTCCAGAGTCCGGTCAGCCTCCCTCAGCCTTGCGATCCTGGGGTCCTTGGGGTCAACGCCGATGGCCACTACCTCCGACGTCACCGTTAGCCGTGGGACTAGAAGCTTGGGCGAGTCTTCCGCGGGAAGTCGCTTTCCACTTGAAAGCAATCTGCTGGACCTGACCCTGCCCACACAGAGCTAGAAGCTCGCCCTGTGTCAAGACGTTGCTCTCCCCCCCTTACGTCCCCTGCTACTATCGCGAGGTGGTTGAATCAGGGCTA
>JAUWYD010000105.1 GCA_030616025.1 Chloroflexota bacterium | reverse complement strand
CTCACCGCCGCGCTGCACTGGACCTTCACGGCTCGCCACCCGACTGACCCATACGCCAGGTACTCCCTTCAGGCCCATCTTCGACGACTATGCCCAGAGTGGCGAGTTTGGCACGGATCTTGTCACCCAACTCGTATTCCTTGTCCTCACGCAGGTCATCGCGAACCACGAGGAGCGACTCTATGAACCCCTCAGCCTTACTCCCCATGTGCCCCTCCAGGACCATTCCAACCCCGAGCTTTGCGGCCAGTTCCGATTTCCCGGCAGCCAGCAAATCCTCGCGAACAGCAACGGCCAATCCGATGAAAGGCTTAGCCTCGGCGGGCCCTTTCGGCTCCTGCAAGGTCAATCCCAGAACATCCGCCAATTCTCGCAGCACGCCCTGGCCGGCAGCAAGAGCTTCCAGGGAGACGCCAGCATCCCGGGCCTGATTGATGGCGCGCGCCAAGTCGAAGAGGTGGGCTATGGCGCGCGCGGTATTGAAGTCATCATCCATCGCCTCTGTGAACTTCTGCCGCCCTTCCTGGGCTGCAGCCACCAACTCCTCGCCCTCGCTCGCGGTCTCCGCGGAACCCGGTCTCAACGCCGCCCGAAGCCTCTCCAGCCCTCGGTCCGATGCCTGTATGCCCTTCTCGCTCCAGGTGATAGGGCTGCGATAGTGAGAAGTCAGTATGAAGAGACGGATAGCATCAGGGTTGTATCTCTCCAGGGCCTCCTCGCAACTGATGAAGTTGCCCAGATGCCTCGTCATCTTCTCCTGATCCTCACTCGGCCGCAGTAGACCATTGTGCAGCCAGTACTTGACGAAGGGCGTCTTTCCAGTATAGCTCTCCGATTGAGCTATCTCATCCTCATGGTGAGGGAAGATCACATCCTCGCCACCGCCGTGGATATCTATCTGGTCGCCAAGGAATTGTAGCGCCATGGCAGAGCACTCTACATGCCAGCCAGGCCGCCCCCTACCCCATGGGCTGTCCCAGCTGGGCTCACCAGGTTTGGTGGCCTTCCACAGCGCAAAATCCAGTTCATGCTCTTTTCGCTTGTCGACCGCGACCCGGGCCCCGGCCCGCATCGCTTCCAGCGACTGTCTGGTAAGCTTACCATAATCGGGATCGCTGGCGATCCGGAAATACACATCACCATCCACCTCGTAAGCGTGTCCCTTCTCTATCAGCCCCTGGACTATCTCCTGGATCTTGGGGATCACCTCTGTGGCTCGCGGGTAACGATGGGCCCGTTGAACGTTCAGCGCGTCCATCTCCTTCAAGAAGCGGGTTATGTACTTCTCCGCCAACTCCTTCACGGTCACACCCAGGGCGTTCGCAGTCTCGATGATCCGATCCTCGATGTCCGTGAAGTTCTGGACATGCTTCACGTCGTAGCCTCGATATTCAAGATAGCGCCTTATGACATCGAAGACCAGGTAAGACATGGCATGGCCCACGTGGCAGGGTCCGTACACATTGGGGCCGCAAACGTACATCAGAACCTGTTTGCCCTCCAACGGCACGAACTCCTCTTTCTTCCGGCTAAGGGTACTATGCACTCTCAAAGACATTACAGCAAACTCCTTCCGTGCATTGATGATAGACTCTCCAGAAGGGATGCCGTCCAGGACGACATCCCCCAGAACAGACGCACTTGGCTATCATCAAGACGACAAAGAGCACTGAGAATCTCTCACCCTCTGGATGCATCTCTCTTTTCCCAGCAGAGCCATCACCGCCTCAAGGCTCGGCCCGTGAAGGCTTCCCGTCAAACTCGCCCTCACAGGAAACATGATTTCTCTGGCCTTGAGGTGCTCCTTTTCCCCGAGGAGGTCCCTCAACTCCCGGATGAGAGAGCTAGCCTCGGCCACACCCAGTCTGTCAACAGACTTCAGTCGCTCAACGAACGCTTCCAGTACCGCCCTCGCCGTGGGCGCACACAAGACGTCACGTGCCTCAGCTGTGAAGGCAACGCCATCAACGAAGGCGAATCCGACGTGCGCTGGCAGTTGGTCAAGGCTGTCCACTTCCTCCCGCACATTGTCTACCAGAAGTTCGAGCCATTCCTCAGGCGAGTAGGCCGTGCCTTGGCTCCGCTCATCTCGACCGTACGCCTCTCTCAAATATGGGACAGCCTCCTCAGCGATTCTGCTAGCTGGCAGATGCCGCAGGTACCACCTGTTGAACCAATTCAATCGCTCCAGGTCGAAGGTGGAAGGGCTGACCGAAATCCTTTCCCACGTGAACCTCCCCGCCAACTCGTCGAGCCTGAAGATCTCCTGGGTATCAGCCGGCGACCACCCCAACAGGGCGAGATAATTCACGATAGCTTCAGGGGAGTAGCCCCTCTGTCGATAGGCGGCGATAGACGTTTGGCCCAGGCGCTTGCTCATCTTGCCACCCGACTTGTCAAGGATCAAGGGCAAATGAATGTACCGCGGAGGCTCCCAGCCGAGGGCTTTGTAGAGCAAGATGTGTCTCGGGGCACTGGGTATCCATTCGTCTGCCCGCAACACGTCGGTTACCTCCATCAAATGGTCGTCCACCACATTAGCCAGGTGGTAGGTTGGATAACCATCGGACTTCAGGATGACGAAATCATCCACAGTACTGTTGGCGAAACTGATCTCTCCGCGCAGCAAATCGTGAAACGAGGTTTCTCCATCCAGCGGTACGGTGAAGCGCACGACGGGCTCGATCCCCTGCGCCTCACACCGCCTCGCCTCGGCACCGCTCAAGTCCCGACATCTTCGGTCGTAGCCAGGAGGTTGTCCCCGACGCTGCTGTTCCCGACGCATCTCCTCCAGTCGCTGAGGCGCACAGTAGCACCGGTAGGCTTGACCTTCCTCGAGCAGCCGCTGGGCATGACTGTGGTATATGGATAGCCTCTGCGACTGATAGTAAGGGCCGAACCCTCCTCCTTTCCGAGGACCTTCATCCCAGTCAAGGCCCAGCCATCGAAGATCCTCCAGCATCATTCGATCGGAGCCTTCCCTCGTACGAGCCACATCGGTGTCCTCGATGCGTACGATGAACGCGCCTCCATAGTGGCGGGCGAACAACCAGTTGAAAAGGGCCGTGCGCACGTTTCCCAAATGAGGCAGACCCGTAGGGCTGGGCGCAAAGCGGACACGTACCTTCTCAACCATTGCCGTGCCCTGGCAGTTGCTTGAAGGTCTGTACGATCAACTCAGCGGCCAATGGGGATGAAATCTTGAAGGTATTGATAGCCACATCGTAGAGCCTCGGATCCAGCCAGTCCACCCCGTGGTACCGCCGAAGATAGTCCATCCGCGCTCGATCACTGGCTCTCAGTCGCGCCGAAGCATCTCGTTCCTCGATTCCCTCGCGCTCAACCAAAGTGAACACACGGCGTTCGAAGGGTGCAATGATTGGAACATGCAAGGCGCACGGCGTATCCCTGAGAAGCACTTGGCCGCCTCTTCCCATTATGACCACGTTGCCTTCTGGAGCCAGGTTGCGGATAACCATCTCCACCATGTCCACATTATCCTTCAGGGTTACGCCGAAGGAAGGCACGGCAGGAGAGAAGATTCCTCCAAAGGGGGGGCGGACGGAACTTGCCACTTCACGCCTCCAGGTTTCAGCAGTATGCGGCACGGGGGACATCGCGTTCATCGCCTGCGTGTGCGGTCCAGGACATTCCGCCGCCCTTCATATGCTATTTCCTGCAAGGCAATCCTGGGCACACCAGCCTCCTCAGCCGCCCTGTGGATTATCTCCCGATCTATGACTCGGAAGTCTACGATCCTGGCGACCTCTGCTGCGATCTCGCAGCCGTGGCTGGCCATCTGTCTCGAGACAGTGATAACCCCCGTGCCGCTCGACCACTACTTCCTAGAGTATCGGTTATGGGGCTGGGCGAAGATCATGCGACCCTGCGCGGTCTGCAGCACCTTGGTAACCGTGACGTCCAGACTGTGATTTATGTACCTGCGGCCATCCTCAACAACCACCATGGTGCCATCATCAAGATATCCAACCCCCTGATTGGGCTCAGTCCCCTCCTGGATGATGCGCACTTTCAACGTCTCACCGTGGAGGACAGCGGTCTTCACTGCATTGGCCAACTCATTGACGTTGAGCACCCTGACACCCTGCAGCTGAGCCACGCGGTTCAGGTTGTAGTCGTTGGTGATGATGGGACAATTCAGATTCTTGGCCAGCTGCACCAACTTCCCGTCCGCGTCCCTGATCTTCTCGACATCCATATCTGTGACACGAATGGGCACGATGGAGTCCTGCTGCAGACTGTTCAGGATATCCAACCCGCGGCGACCTCGCTTGCGGCGCAAGGCGTCCGAGGAATCGGCGATGTACTGCAACTCATCGAGAATGAATCGGGGCACCAAGAGCGTCCCGTCGATGAAACCTGTCTGGCTGATATCGGCGATGCGACCATCAATGATTACGCTGGTATCCAACAGAACCACCTGCTCGTTAGACCGTCGGCTCTTGGTCCTGGAGAGAGAGGAACCCCACAGGGACAGAAGATCCTCAGAGCGCATGATCATGATACCCATTCCCAGCAGGCCAAAGATCACGCTAGAGAGCAAAGGCATGATGGTTCGCAAGCCTGACGGCAGAAACGACAGAGTGAAAGCCAAGGGCAGCGAGATGACTAGTCCCACCGCCAGACCGATGGTTCCCATGAACAGATGACGGGCAGGTATCAGCCTGATTCTCCTCCTGGTCCATAGGGCCGGTCTTATGGTCAACCACGGGGTCCCCAACAGGCCCAGGCCGGCTCCCGCCATTGCCAGGGCCAATGCAGGACGCAGGTACGGCACGCTGAACGCATCCGCAGCGCCAGACATCGTGGCTATGTAGTCGCCCACCTGCCAGCCGACTATGGCCAATACCATCATGCCCACAAGACGCAAGATGAGTTCTGCTCGCTTCATGCACTACCTCCTCACCGGCAATCGACAAGGGCCAGACAGCAAAAATGAGTGTACTGCAAAGTACACTCAAGTCAGAGATTCTCCCCTCGCGTTGACCTTCTCGCGCTTGTTGTCCTCAACTAGGCGGGACAGAAGAAAAGAATGCGATGAGACCTTGCGCCTTCGCTTGTTGAGTGGCCGCCCAATCCCCCGCGCGAATTCCAGTCAATAGTCCTTGAGAGTCACTCATGACTCGTAGACGTGTCCAGGTACTTTGACTCTAGCCCGTGTATCTCAGTTTAGTGACAACACGTCCA
>JAUWYD010000384.1 GCA_030616025.1 Chloroflexota bacterium | reverse complement strand
TGCAGGCTGATGACTAGAACATCAACTCTCGCCAACAGCCGATGGATGATCTCCTGGCCCTTCTCGGCGGTCAGATTCAGGGTCATCCCCCGCTTATTGCGATTGGTGCACAAGAAGTACGTGCTCTCGCCATCGAGAAACGGTGGCCCCCAGCCCCGGGACATATCGCCGATTTGGGGTCGCTCCACCTTGATCACATCGGCACCGAGGTCGCCCAAGAGCATGGTGCAGTACGGCCCCGCCAGTGCTTGGCTGAGGTCAACTACCCGCACCCCTTCCAGAACGGAGGTCAGCTCTCTCAAGGTATGCCTCCTTCCGTGATCTCCCGAACCTCGTCGATGATAGTCAATCCCTCGTTAGATGTCAAAGAGCTCTTGGTTTCTTAGGTGCCTCGAGATAAGCGGTCTTGGTGATTGCGAAACTGGAGCTTCTTGGCTATACTTGTAATCCAGCGTGTTGGTTCCTGCCAGCGGGATCGGTCTTCCCGGTTGGCCCACGGGAATCGCGGACTAGAGTGCTGCCGACTTGGCCAGTGCTAGGCTTGTGCACTGGTGCACAATGTCTGTGGATGCGATACCGCAGCTGGCAGAAAGGCATAGGTTCCCACTTGAGAATAGAGGAGGTTTTAGAATGATAGAATTGACGGAAAGAAGAGCCAGTATACAACCGATCAAGTCGAAACTGAGAATTAGCATCCTCGATGACGAGGACGCAGAGAAGATCAACCAGACAGCCCTGACCATCCTGGAGGAGGTCGGAATAAAGATACCGTCGGAGAAAGCGTTGAAGGTCTTCGCCGATGCCGGAGCGAATGTGGATTTTGACGGGCAGACGGTCAGAATTCCAGGCCAGTTGGTGGCTGATTCTTTGAAGAAGGCTCCTAGGCGTTACACTCTTTGTGGGAGAAGACCGGAACTCGACGCCAAGATAGGAAGCGGGGAGGGCACCTATTTCTATTGTAGCGGCGAAGCACCCAAGGTTGTGGACCTGGAATCTGGCGAGAGACGAATGTCAATCAAGTCGGATGTGGAGAATATGGCGAAGATTGCTGACTATCTTCCCATAGTGTCGCTGATCTGGCCCACAGTGAGCGCTGGAGACAAGGGAAAGACCGCGCCGATTCACGGAGTGGAAGCCTGCTTCAACAACACAGAGAAGCACGTCCAGACAGAATCGGTTATGGATGAAACATCAGCCAAATATGCCATTGAAATGGCTTCTGTGGTTGCTGGAGGAAGGGACAAACTGAGAGAAAGGCCCATATTCTCGCTCCTGTTGTGCGCCATTGCACCTCTCGCCCATGACGGAGGAGGGATAGAATCGGCCCTTGCTTTCGCGGAGGCCGGCCTGCCCATAGGGTTTATGTCCATGCCCACGATGGGTTTGACAGCGCCCCCGTACCAGGCCAGTTGCCTGGCTACAGGATTGGCAGAAGTGTTGAGTGGCTGCGTTTTGACACAGATCGCTCACCCGGGAACTCCTAACTACATAACCATAATCCCCTCAGTTGTCGATCCACGATCGGGTGACTACTTCATGGGCTCATCCTTTGCACAGATTACCAGTGCTGCCGTTGTTCAGCTTGCCCATTCCCACGGGCTGCCCGTTACGAGTTGCATGTCTTTCGGAGGAAGTGCCTACAAGCTGAATAGCTGGCAGGCAGGCATAGAGAATCTGTACGTTCACCTCCTCGCAGTCATGGCAGGAGCCGACATGTCCTTCGGTCCGAGTGGCATGATAGAAGCCGT
>JAUWYD010000268.1 GCA_030616025.1 Chloroflexota bacterium | reverse complement strand
GGGTCGCCAACTCGCTATGATTGGCCCGCCTGTCGGTACGCGACGGGACAGTGGAAGTGCGTATCTACCGGTATCGCTGCTAGCCGGCTGTCTTCGATACATGGCTTGGGCGTCAGCAAATGGTAGAGCAGAGCGTCCCGTGGCCAATATCCACTTCAGGCGGTTCTCATTCATATCCGTATGCTGCTTCTCTGCTCTTAGGAACCTTGGACCAATTCAAGCTTGTCCAACGCTGGCTGATACTGCGGGACCCGTTCCAGGAGCATCAGGTATATGGCACGCGCTCGAGCTGCGGCATCGGTTTCTTCGTACATCTCCGCCAGTTGCATGTAGTCGTCTACCAGGGTCGCTGTCAGCCCCATGTGCGGCAATTGTGGCAGACGGCTTTGATATATGCCCTCCCGACGATAGACGGCGGGTCCGTAGAAGTCTGAATAAAGCGGTTGGGTCAGGCCAGTTTCGAATTCCGCTATCGCTTGCGCCAGGTCTCCCCGTTCGTAGGCTAATCGTCCCAGCGCCAAATGAGGTTCTCTACTGTCTCCCCAGAAGATAGCAACCTGGAGGTTGTGTGTCGCCGCTTCCTCCTCTCCCAGTGCCAGATAGGCGAGTGCGAGGCCGGTGTGGGCCCTCTCGTTGCCCGGGCGAGTTGCCAATACGCTTTCGAAGTATGCTATCGCCTCACTGTGTCGACCTTCCTGGTAGGCCATCTCGCCGCGCTCTAGAGATGAGGAAGGCGAGTCACTCGCGGCTTTGCTACGGCAGTCGGCAATGAAGTCCTGCCGCAATTCGGACTCCTCCCAGAAGAGATCAGCAATCAAGGATGGACTAAGCTCAATGGCGGTCTCGTAGAGTCGAATCGCATCAGCATCGGAACCAAGTTGTTCATAGTAGCTGCCGAGCTGTATGACATAATCGGGGGCAGCGGGCGCCAACTCAATAGCCTGCCGGACCGATTCGATGGCGATATTTGACTGCCCGTCTTGCCAATAGAGGGCTGCCAGGTTGGCATGATTCAGGGAATAGTAAGGTTCCTGGCTTAGCCCAGTCTCATACTCCTCAATAGCCCTTTCAAGATGCGGAGAGCCTTCCCTCGAAGCCAGGTGTCCGTGCACAATGCCAAGTTGGAAGTGGTAGAAGGGGAAGGCCGGGTCCAAATCAGTGGCACGCTCGATGAACTGCGCCCCCTCTTCCCATTTCCCGTCGGTTGCCAAGTTGGACCCTCTAGAGAAATGGAAGTAACTGATGTCTGTCCAGAACATGACTACCAGCAAGATCATGATCGGTCCGACAAGCCAGCGACAAGGTATCCTGCGGCGTAGGCGTACCTCCCGGCGCTCACCCTCACCTGAAGCAACCGCGACCAGCAAGACGAGAGTTATCGGAAGAAAAGGGAAGCCTAGAAAGTCCTCCACCATTCCATGGGCCAGGGACCCAACTAGGCTGGCGATGCAAGCGGTGACCAGCAACCGCTGGTTCTGATTAGCCGTGAGCCACCGGCGTCGTAGGCTGCCGATCACGGATCCTGAGAGCCACACACTCACAGCCAGTCCCAGCACACCTGACTCAGCCAATATCGTCAGGATAACGTTGTGTGCTTTCTCCACAGGCCTGCGGAGGTTAGCGTTGCTATAGCGCAGGAATTGAGTTCCGTACGTCCACAGGCCCGTGCCTGTGACAGGGCGGTCGACAAAGGCACTCCATCCGCTCCGCCACATGAGCATGCGTTCTTCCACAGAGCCTCGGCGTGAAGGGTGTGTCAGCAAACGATATCCTGCCAGGCATGCGAGCAGAGCTGCGATCAACGTCGCCGTGATCAAGAATCCAGTCAAGATGTTGCTCCGCCCCAATCGCTTGGTCAGTTGTACGATCCGTGGCCGCGAGCGATGTTGCAGAATGAGCATGGTTGCCAGCGTCGCCGTGGCAGCAAACAACCCCAGCCAACCTCCCCTCGACAGAGTAAGGAACTGAACCACCAGCGCCAGCAGCAGCCAGCTCGTGAGCGCCAGACGACTGAGTCGCTGTTTGGTTCCCACAGCCGCTACCACGGCAAAAGGGATCAGCAGATTCAGATAAGCAGCCAAGGGGTTAGGGCCTAGGGTCTTGGCAACGCGAAATGAAGAGGGGGGTATAGGGTGAGCGAGCCCCACAGTGGCAAGCCAGCTAAGGTACCATTCCAGCGCTTCCAGCGCTGCCAGCAAGCAGGCGATGCCCCCCACGACCAGGAGAGATTTCACGAATAAGTCGGCTGGCCATCCCCGTCGAAGCAGATCGATCACCATGTAGAAGAGAACAACGTACATGATAGCCCAGAAAAGGCCCTCTAAGCTCAGGCGTGGTATGTTGGAGAACAACGTAGCCACTAAATGGACGGCAAGAAGTGCCGAGATCGGAATGTCCAGAGACGTAGAAGGCAAGTCTTCTTTGGCCAAGGCCTTTCTTCCCAGCCAAATGATGACGATGATAGCGGCAAGAACATGGGTGAGGAACCGGCTTTCGAAAACCACAAGACCTCCGTAGCCCCCTCCTATTAGGCTAAAGTAGCTGAGAAGCAGGATCAGAACGGTCTCCTTAGTGAGATATGACAACGATGGAGAGGATCTCACGGTTTCAGCCCGGCTTTCTCTCGGTGCCTCAGAAATCGCCATTGCGCCCTCTCACAGGCGTGAACGCCCTCGGGAGCAGTCCACATCACTTGGAGTGGGCAACGTCTGCATTCCCCTTGCTGCATTGCGTGGAGTAAGGAAGCTCTGGTAGATTTCAGCACACATCTGTGGCGCCTCTTGGGGTGCCAGACATGGCACTCCAAGGACCGCCCAACCTTGGTCGATCCATTGACACTCCTCGGCTGCGAAACACTGCCCTGCGTGGTTTGACGCCCGCCGCCAAGGTTGGGCACCTCGAAGGCGGACGAACCCCATGAATGGGGACATCTCCACTCACTAGCCTCCCATAGCTTCTCCAGGTAGGGAGGGCTCCTGAATACAGGTTCCTTCCATCTCGTCCCCA
>JAUWYD010000137.1 GCA_030616025.1 Chloroflexota bacterium | reverse complement strand
AGGTCATAGTCGTCGATCTCGGGCTGTTCTCGTACGACGTTGACGTTGCCCACAGAGGTCTGTCCTTCCAGAATTACGGCTATCCTCCCGTCCTTGCAGAACAGGGCGAAGTCTATCTGGTAGGCTTCTTCCTCCTCTTTGAGGGGATAGTACCGTTCCGCGCTGATCCCGTTCTCCTTAAAGGCTTGCCACAGCTTCTCCTCCACTGCATCGCCGAGCCAGAGATCGTTGATCTCTTGTGCGCGCAGCAGGCGGTCTAGCGTGGTGGGGATGAAGGTGATCCTGCGCAGGCGACGGCTGGGAATGGGTCGGGATAGACGGTGCAAAGGTCCGATTTCGATTTTGTAGTACAAGTGGTCCGCTCGCGGATGGTCTGGCTCATCCGGAAGCAGAGTGCTCCTCGAAACGATGTGATAGCGCCTGATAGGGGCATAGTAGTTGACCGCCCAGCGTTCTTCGGCAAAGGCCTTGGTCTGATACAGCGCCAGGAAGTCAGCTCCCAGGCGGGAGGGAGCTCGCCCGTAGGGAACGCGGTACCAGCCTTCCTCACCGGCGATACGAAAGTCGCGGCGATTGTTCACCACAGCCACTAGTACACGAGGCTCTTCTGTAGTCAGATCGTTTTCGTTTCCCGTCATCGTTCAATCGAAGGCGATTTCAGGCGCGAGGCGAGCCAGGTCTTCGCGGAGGTGCAGAAGGGCTAGGTCTTTTGCCTTAGCTTCAAGCACCACGTCGAATGGACGCAGGTTCTTTCTCTTGGCCGTTCTCATGAAGCTGATGAACTGGAAGGGGTCGATGAAGTCAGAGTGTTGGAACGAGTGTGGCGCCCGCAGTACTGGACTTCTCTCATCTGAATCAGTGCTCTTTCGCTCTACTACGCGCATCCCCGTACGAGGAGAACTGAAATGAATATTGGGTTTCACCTCTTCAGGCCAGCTCTGCAAACACAGTTCCAAGGCCTCAGTCAGGCTCATGTCGTGTGGGTTATGGTTGTGGAAATGCAGATAGTCGAAGACCAACGGCACACCGATTTCCTCGTGAATCCGGCTGATGTCGCCCACCGAGAAACGGCCGTCATCGTGCTCAATCACCAGCCGTCGGCGGGCGAGGTCGGGTAACCGCTCACACCGCGCCAGGAATCGTCCAAGGGCGGCTTCCTTGTCGCCATACACTCCTCCCACGTGGGTGACTAGTACCGCCTCCGGACCGAGATGCATACTCTCCAGTAGTCTCGCTTGAGCCATGACCTGTCCCGCGCTGTTGCGAGCAATAGATTCATCGGGGGCGTTCAAGACAGTGGACATGGACAGATGAAAGGACAGGCGTAGCCCGTGGCTCTCAGCCATCTCGCCAACCATGGCGAGTTCTTTGGCACACTCGTCGATCTGACCTTGGAACCATCTCATTTCAGGGTGGGCTGCGTAGGGTGCAAGGTCAGAGGCCATACGATACATGTGGATGCCTTGTCTGTTCAAGTAGACAAAGATGTCTCGGAGGTATGCTAGACTGACGCTGAGATGGGGGCGGTTTTGCCAGCGCCTGGTGTCGTGGGATTTCAACCCAGGCTGACCCAGTACTTTGACCGGAAATCCGAGACGCATCGCCTTCATCTCACGTGATGCTATCTTCACCGAGCTAGCGGGTTGATCATATTGTAGCTGAGGGGTCCCTAAAAGGCAATACCGTGCATCAGCCTGGTGTTGCCCAGGGCACCAAAATGCAGTATAATAGGTGTTGCAGCGCCGAGATAGGCAATGTACGCCCGTCTATCGTCATGGTGGCGACCAGGTCAAGGAAGAAAGGGGAGGCCAAGAGACATCGGTGCTCAAGGAGTCGAGATGAAGGGGGAATCGGAGAGTCCAAGGATGCCGGCTGGTGGTCCTCTGAGCAAGCCTCTGTCCGTTGATGATCTGGGGGTGTCAAGGGGTGTCTTGGTTGATCTGGCTTTGAAGCTCCTGTACTTCGAAGGAGAAATGGATGGCTCCGAGATTGCCAACAGCATGAGAACCCCTCTGCCTGTCGCCATTGACCTTCTGGACATGCTACGCAAGGAAAGACTGTGCACGGTCCTCGGAAGTGATAGAGGGGTGGTACCGGTCTATCGTTATGGCATCACCGAGGCGGGCGTCGCCAGGGCCCGTGAAGCCCTGTCGCGGAGCGAATATGTCGGACCTGCTCCTGTGTCTTTGGGCGGCTACAGGGAGATCGTCAAAAGGCAGAGTGTTGCCATGGCCTGCTCTGTCATCAGGCGGGAAGATCTCGAGCAAGCTTTGAATGAGTTGGTTGTCAACCCATCGGTGACTAATCAATTGGGGCCAGCGCTCAATTCAGCCCAGCCTATCCTGTTGTATGGGGCTCCAGGGAATGGCAAGACCTACATAGCTCAGAATATAGTCAACTTGGTTTTGGGTAGCATATTTGTCCCGTACGCCTGTGAGATCGAGGGACAATTGATCAAGATATACGACCCTGAGTATCATTCCCTGGTGGATGGAAGCGTAGAGGGGAGGAACGTTGACCGGGATAATCGGTGGGCTTTGTGCACGCGCCCGGTAGTGATGGTAGGGGGGGAGCTCACTTTGACTTCTCTCGGTCTGGTCTTCGATCCCATCTCCAAGTGCCATGAGGCCTCCCTGCAAATGAAGGCCAACGGTGGGATATTCTTCATAGACGATTTCGGGAGGCAACTGTTGTTGCCGGAGGAACTGCTGAACCGCTGGATAGTTCCTTTGGAAGCCCAGGTTGACTACCTGGCACTTCACACAGGCAAGCAGGTCCAGATTCCCTTCGATTCGCTGGTGATATTCTCGACCAATCTGGACCCCAGCACTCTTGACGAAGCGTTCCTACGGCGTATCCCGCACAAGGTAATGATTCCCAATCCTACCTTGTATGAGTACTATATGCTGTTCGAGAGAGTCTGCCAGGCCAAGGGGGTGCCCTTCGACAAAGACGGATTCTCCTACCTGGTGGACAAGTACTATCGGAAGGCGAATCGGCCTCTGAGGGCGTGCCATCCACGCGACCTGGTAGACCAGATAGTGACTGTCGCGCGGTTCAATGAACAGGAACCGGGCTTGAGCAAGGAGAACATTGATCAGGCTTGTGCCAACTACTTCGTGCAGCGGCCTAGCGAAGGGTTCGATGAGTCGTAGCCGCCCTCTGAGAGTTCATCTCTGATGGATCGGGGGTGACCCGCAGGGAACCGAC
This sequence comes from Chloroflexota bacterium, assembly GCA_030616025.1. Lineage (GTDB taxonomy): Bacteria > Chloroflexota > Anaerolineae > UBA7937 > B3-Chlor > B3-Chlor. The sequence continues at coordinate 1,396 of JAUWYD010000137.1, read as the reverse complement.
CACGAAAGTAGGTGAGGGGCCACTTGTCCTATGTTGGGCAGTGGCCTCTTTTGGAGACAGACGTGATGACCGCTGAGGAGAGCATCCTCACCGAGCGTGAACTGGAGATCGTGCGCGCAGTGGCTACCGGGGCCACGAACCTGCAGATCGCCAGGGACTTGATGATCAGCGTCAACACGGTCAAGGTTCACCTTAAGAACATCTTTGCCAAGCTGGGAATCCAGTCACGCACGGAAGTCGCACTCTATGCGGTGACTCAAGGTTGGATCGAGATAGACAGGCCGGCGCCAGCGCCCGAGGAGCCGGTGTCGGAAGTTGAGGCAGCGGGTCGGGAACCGATCTCTTTGGGCAAGCGCCTGTTCTTCGTGTTTGTGACCATCTTGGCGGCCTTGCTGGTATTCCTTCCACAGGCAGAAAGTCAGCCTACCTCAGTTCCGTCCAGCGAGTTCGTCGACATCGGTAGCTCCACCGACCTGGGTGGTCCCGCTCTCCAGTTGCATCGCTGGACTTCCATGGCTCCTATGCCCACTGCCAGAAGCCGCTTGGCCGCGGTGTACGATGGGGACAAGGTATATGCTATCGGCGGTGGTACCGTTGATGGTGTAACGGGAGTTGTGGAGGAATACGACCCTTCGACCAACCGCTGGTGGGTCAGGAGTTCCAAGCCCATCCCGGTGCATAACGTCGGCGCTGCAGTCATCGGGGGAATGGTCTTCGTTCCCGGAGGCTTTACGGCGGATGGAGAGGTCGTTGCCGATCTAGAGATCTACAGTCCTAGCGACGATTCGTGGGCGCGAGGAGCCTCGCTGCCAGTTCCCCTATGCGCTTATGCCATTGCGGTAGTTGATGACAGGTTGTATGTCTTCGGCGGGTGGGATGGCTCTGGCTATGTGGCTTCCACTTATGAATACGATCCGGACAGCGACACCTGGTCACAGAAGAGCCCGATGCCCACGGCGCGAGGGTTCGCCGCAGCCGGGGTGATCGAGAGCAAGGTCTATGTGGTGGGGGGATACGATGGCCGGCAGGAATTCGCCACCGTCGAGGAATACGACCCGAGTCTCGATGGACGGGGTGATGTGTGGAGGGCCAGATCGCCTACGATGATGCGGCGTGGCGGCCTGGGAGTGGCTGCTGTTGCTGGTACCCTGTACGCCATTGGGGGAGGGTGGCACGGTTATCTGGCCTACAACGAGCGGTATGACCCGACGACGGACGACTGGTCCACTGTCGAAACACCGGTGTTCGGTCAGTGGCGCAATCTGGCCGTGATCACCTCCAAGACCAAGATCTACGCCCTGGGTGGATGGGACGGAGATTTCCTGAACCTGAACCAGGAGTACCAGGCTCTGTTTACGTACTATCTGCCGGAGCTTCCCTAGGAGGGCATTCCGGC
>JAUWYD010000091.1 GCA_030616025.1 Chloroflexota bacterium | reverse complement strand
CGGCGACGATTCTCGCTCCCCGAAGCAACAACCAGGGTTGGCCTCTGGCGCAAGACCGTCAGCAACTCGTCACGTAACTCCTGTCTGAACCCCGCTCCGGGACGCACTGGCGCAATCACGTTACTGGCCTCCTCGCCCACGCGCACCAAGGACTCCAGTGTCTCCCTGTCCGCAGGAGAATCGCTTGAGCAAGACTCCTCCAGGTCCTTCCGTATTTGATCCACTTCAACCCGTGTCTTCGTCATAGTCGGCGCGACTCCGTCCTTAGGCGCGTCACACCTCGTAGAAGCCCAGCCCAATCATACCGGGCCCAAAATGAACTGTCAGCGACGCGCACAACTCGACCAGGTAGGGCTCCCGACAGTTGAACCTCTCCTGCACCCTAGCCAGCATCTCCTCTCCCGCCTCGGGGGCTCTAGCATGGATCACCCCCATGTCGATGGGAGCCGTAGTGCCGACTCTTTCCTCCGCGATGTCCAGCAAGCGCTCCAACGACTTCTTCCGCGTCCTGACGCTCTCCGCGATATCCAAGAGACCATCCTCAAGGCTGACAATGGGCTTCAGATTGAGCACAGAGCCCAAAGCGGCCTTTAGTCCGCCCACACGGCCACTCTTGCGAGGGTACTCCAGGTTCTGCATCACAAACAGTACGTTGACGCGGGACCTGATCTCGTCCAAGCGGGCGACTATCTCCTCGGCGCTTTTTCCCGCCCGAGCCATGCGCGATGCCTCCACACAGGCCAGACCCAGGGCAGCGGAGCCCGCCAGGCTGTCATGAGGATAGACCTTCACCTCGTCAGCCACCTCTTGACTCGCCAACACCGCCGACTGGTAGGTGCCACTCAGCTTGCCGGTCACATGGGTGGAGATGATGGCGTCGGCCCCCTCTTCCCTGGCCAGACGGCGGTAGACTTCAGCGAGCTCCCCCGCCGAAGGCTGGGAAGTAGTGGGTATGATGCCCAACTCATCGATCTTGCGGTAGAAGAGGTCCCAGTCCATGTCGACCCCTTCTTTGTACATCTCCGTCTCGAAGTGGATATTGATGGGCACTATGGTGATGTCATGTTCCTCCGCCATCGCAGGTAGCAAGTCGCAGGTTGTGTCGCTCACTATCTTTATCATGTTCTCTCCTCCTTCGGCAACTGCTTTTTCCAGGATATCATTACCCCGGCGTCAGAACCCTCTTCGCTGCAGATCCTTCCTGAGCGCAACGAGAGTACGATGGTAGAGAGCCTTGATCGCCCCCTCACTGCGCCCCATTACTCTCCCTATCTCCTTGTTGCTCAAATCGGTGGAGTATTTTAGAACCAACAACTCTTGCCTGTCAGGAGCGAGCCTGGTGATGGCTTCTCTGAGAACTTCCCCGCGCTCGCTCGACTCGAGAATCTGCTCAGCAGACTCCCTAGCTTTGCTGGCCAGTACTAGACTGTCCAAAGGAATGGTCTTACGGCGTTGCCGGTCCCGATGCCAATTGGCTACCAGGTTGTGAGCGATCCGATACAACCACGCCGAGAATGGCAGGCCTCTGTACCGATAGCGCTTCAAGTTCGCCAAGGCCCTGTAGAAGGTCTTGGCGGTTAGATCCTCGGCATCGTAGCGGTTGCCAGTTCGGTAAAAGATATACTGATATATCTGATCAACATATCTCTCATACAAGACGCTGAAGGCCTCTGGATTCTCCTTAGCCCTCTCCACAAGCTTTTCTTCAGGCTCGCCCAAGATGCAGCTCCATCTTGCCTCCGAGCGTCCCAACCTTTAGAACACTCTGCGGCCATAACAGTTACGATAGTGGATTTCGGCACTCCCGATCATTCGTCAACTATGATCGGGGAGAGCAGTACGCGATCACGGTCCAAGGAACTGTCTCTCGCGACCGGCAAGCGACGCAAATCAGGGTACGAGTACAATCCCACTTCCAGTCCGTAGGCCCCAGGCGACAGATCCTGAGGCAGAGAGAGAACGTACTCATCTCTCAGAGGTTCCCCCACGGGCCACACTGTAGGCCGGAAGTAGTCGTTGAGAGGTAGCTTGTCATGGCCGGCCACAACAACGTTGCGATCATTCAGGAGGTGAGCAAAGGCATGGTAGTCCTGCTCCAATTGCGTCCGCGCTTGCCATTGCAGCGCCAAATGTATGTCGTCCCCAGGCGCGAACCGGCTTCCGTCAATCTCGAAGCCCAGCAACTCCACCTTGTCGTCGAAATTGGCCCTCAAATGCTCGTACTTGAAGGGTGCAAAGCTGAAGGTATCAGCGTCGTGCCGCGGGGTGAAGACGAGAACCCTGACTCCGATCCGGCCAGGGAAGTTCTTCGCTTCAACGACATACCCATATGTCCACAGATGGGCCACGATCAGATTCTGAGGATCGGTGATCTGATTCCCAGACAACACCAGCCATACGCGCCCACCCGAACGCCCTCCTAGCAAGGCGTTCAACCCTTGCACGGCTTGATCTTCATCCAACCACTCTCCGAACGAGGGCATGTCTATCCAAGGCATACGGCCCTCGTAGTAGGGCAGAAGGGCTGTGAAAATACCTCCTCCACTCATGACTATCACATCCTGCTCACCCTCGCCAGCCTCGATGAAGCGCGCTGCTGAGCGAAAGTCATCCCGGGCGTAATCTGGATTGTAGTAGTAGTTTTGCAGGGCCTGACACCAAGAATAGCCCACTACGCCAGTCGAGCACAATACTGCAGCCAGCGCGGACTTACCCAGCAAACCCCGGTATGCAGTGGTCGCTGCCCATAACCTGTCCAAGCCTTGAGCCACTAGCAGATATGCCGCGGGAGCCGCGATAGCCAGATAGCGAGCAACGTAGAGTTCCCGCCAACTCGAAAGCGCCAACATTCCTAAGCTCGGGATCAGGAGGTAAAGCGCCATCAGCGCGCCGTTCCAGTGAGGGCGAAACAGGACGAGTCCCAAGATCCCCACGACAGCAAACGTGCCCATCACTGGCAGCGCTCGATCGAAGGGAAGGTTCCCACCGGTAGTGAAATGGTACCACAGATCCAGCACCACTTGAAATGCGGAGAGTGGACTGCGCCAGAAACCGTATCTATCCAGTATTGAGGAGCGCGCAAACGCGACCAGCGGTACAGAGGCCACCAAGACGACGAGTTGACCAGCCACCCCACTGAGAAGTGTCTTCCAGCGTCGGCTTCTGACCGCAGTATACAAGAGAGCCGCGGCGCCCCAGGGCAGGAGGAAAATGCTGAAATAGTGAGTGTACAGGGCCAGGCTGGTGACCCCCGTGTAGGCAATCCACCCCCTTATGCGCTCCGGGTGACCCAGGGCCCGCAGCAACAGATATGCCGAGAGAAGACTAAGGAAAAGCCAGAGGGCATAGGTACGAGCCTCTTGGGAATAGTACACGAGAAAAGGCGAAAGAGCGCCCACCAATGAGGCCATCGCTCCGGTCCGTGAGCTCGCCAGAGTACGAGCCAGTGAGTAAAGCAAAGCCACAAGCAGAACACCGAAGACCACAGAGAAGAAGCGCGCCGCGAAGGGGCTGTCGCCAACAACCCTCAGCCACAAACTGAGGGCGACAGAGTGCAGCGGAAGCCATCCCACCGGGTTCTGCTCGATCATCTGGGGCAGTCTCTGGGTGGCTAGGTGAATGGCAAAACCCTCGTCAAACCACAGGCTCTGACCATCGAGGCGGTGCAGTCGCAGAGCAAACGCAACTGCCGCGATCAGGCAAGGGGCCATGAGGGACGAGTGGTCACTAGACGCGACTCTCGCGCCTCTCAACCGGATACTCTGAACACGCTGCATCACGTTACCGTCGCTGCAGAAGTATAGCATAGGACAGTGGTGTGAGCAATCCTTCTGAGCCCAAGGTGCGGAAAAGCGCCCTCAAACCTGGGCTTGAAGTTCAGGCCCGCCCCAGCGTGAGGACTATGGGTTCTTCAACGTCCCCTGGTGTAAGATGTACCTTTTTCGGATCCTCAGTGTTATAATACGTAGAGTCTGTCATCACAGGAGGCGTGCCATGATGGCAAGAGGGCAGGAGAGCCCCCGTGTAGTTATCACTGGGTTGGGAGCGGTCACCCCGCTGGGTATTGACGTGGATACCTACTGGGAGAGAGTCGTAGCAGGCAAATCAGCCGTGGACTACATCACTCTGTTTGACACCAGTGAGTGTCCCGCCAAGATCGCGGCCGAAGTGAAAGATTTCGACCCCCTGGATCACCTGGATCGTCAAACGGCCAAGCGGATGTCGCGGTTCATCCAGTTCGCCATTGTCTCCGCCCAGAAGGCCCTGGATGACGCCAGGCTGCGCCTATCCAAGGAAGATCCGACCAGGGTCGGCCTCGAGATCGGAAGCGCCGCTGGTGGCGTGGGGATCGTCGAGGAACAGGCATGTATCCTCAAAGAGCGGGGGCCTCGGCGCATCAAGCCCACTGTACTGACGGCCGTGTTGCTGAGCATGGCGCCCTGTCAGATGGCTATCACGCTGGGGATCAAGGGACCCGTCTCGGCACCTGTGTCCGCCTGCGCCACAGGTGTCGTAGCCATTGGCGAGGCGATGCGGCGTTTGCAGCGGGGAGATGTGGACGTGATGGTCGCTGGCGCTTCTGAATCAATTGGGTCGCCCTTGGCCGTGACAGCTTTGGCCCGGCTCGGGGCCCTGTCGCCCAACGACGAGAACCCGCAAGGGGCCTGCCGTCCTTTCGACGCCGACCGTGACGGTTTTGTTCTGGGTGAGGGCGCAGGAGCCGTGGTGATGGAAACTCTGGAACACGCCTTGAACCGAGGAGCAGGCATCCGGGGAGAAGTGTTGGGCTACGGAGTCTCCACCGACGCCTATCACCTGGCTGCTCCCGATCCGACCGGCGACGGGGCAGCGCGAGCCATGAGCCTCGCCATCCAGGACAGCGGCTTATCGCCTGCCGATATTGATCACATCTGTAGCCATGGGACTGGCACCAAACTGAATGACGTCGCCGAGACAAAAGCCATCAAGAGCGTCTTCGGCGAGATCGCCCACCGCATCCCAATCAACTCCATTAAGTCTATGATCGGTCACCTGCTAGGGGCGGCAGGCACTATCTCCGCCGTGACCGCTCTGAAGGTCATGGAGCACGGCATCATTCCCCCCACCATCAATCTGCATACCCCTGACCCCGAATGCGATCTGGACTACGTTCCCCTAGTCGCACGGCACCGCCGCGTGGACACCGTTCTGGTCAATGCGTTGGGCCTGGGAGGGCAAAACGCGGCACTGGTGCTCCGACGATTCAGTGAATCGTTTGCCTGAGAAGCCGTTCTATGCTACACTTGTGGTGTAATGATGAAACGGCTCGGAGAGGGGACGATGAGGAAGGCTCTGAGTACAGTCCTGCTACTGTCTCTACTTCTCGTCGTATCCTCAAGGATCTCAGCGGCGACCCCCCTACCGCAGGAACAGCGCTACGAGATAACTTCTCCTCGGCCCAACCAACAGGTGCGCGGTAGCGTCGAGATTATTGGCACTGCGCGCTTGCCGGAGTTCCAGTTCTACAAGGTTGAGTATGCCTCCGCAGCTCAACCCGATGCCTGGACCCCGATCGGAGATCTTCACTGGGAGGAGAGGACCGACGCAAGGCTGGAGACGTGGCATACGTCGGCGCTGCC
>JAUWYD010000361.1 GCA_030616025.1 Chloroflexota bacterium | reverse complement strand
GAACTGTGTTTCGCCCGCGGTGGAAGCGATGATGACGCAGCTTGCCTCCAAGCCAAGCTCTCGCACCGGCTTGCCCTGCCATTTCTGCCGCTCCCCCCATTCAGGACCCAGTATGAGGAACGGTGATCCTGGCTCCTGCTCGCCCACCTGGTAGACAGTGATCTGCTCGTCCTGGTAGGAAGGCAACTGATCGGCGAACACCTCTTGTACTAGCCCAAAGACTGCCTCCCTCTCCTTCCCGGGCGGCAACATGTACTCGTGCAGAATCACATATCTGATGCCGAGATACTCAAAGACCTGGGGGGCAACCTCCCCCGGAGCCTGAGCTATGATGTCAGGACCCAAGAAACGGAAGTGCTGCAGCACGGGGACCCTTTCCACCAGCGCAAGCGGGTTGGGACGAGCGAGGTAACCCGTGATGATAGGCTTGTGGTGCACCGTCTGGTACAGCTTATGAGCAGGCCGATCCCAGTTCATGGGCAGCTCCAAGATGGCGTATTCCTCCTCATCCACGGCCAGGCTCTGATAGAAGGATGGGACCTCCACTTCAGATACAGGATAGGGCACGGGAAGGAACTCGAAACATACTAGACCTAAGGTGGCCAATGACAATGCTCTCCTCCCGGTATTGGTCAAAGGGGTCACCAGGCGCTGAAGGCCCAGCGCGGCCAAAGGAGCCAGACTGAGCATGACCATCACATCGAAGCGGCTGACGGAGCGAGCAATCTTGAAGAAGGGGAGGAGGCGGTACAAGGCTAGATAGGGAAGCGGTACAGGCACCTCTCGCCCTGCAATATGGAGATAGGGTCCCAGAGATAGGATGAAGAACGTCAAGCAACTGACAAGCCAGAAACACGTGGCACGTCTCCTACTCCAGAGGGCGTATCCAGCCAGGGCCAACGGAATGTAGCCCGCGAAGACCATCCTCTCCGCGGTGCTGCCGGTGAAAGCCTCGCTCAAGCTGGCAGCCGCCTGTCCCCAAAGGGGGTGAAATTCGTTGGGGGTGATGAAGGCCAGCAAATCGGCGGAGAGACGGGTTGTGATATCAAGGGGGGATAGCAAATGGTCAGGATCCTGCAAAGTCTCCCTCACCATGGGTACCAACATGGGTGAGAGAAGGAGCCCGCTCAACAGGAGAATCAGCCCAGTTCTCAGGAGCAGCGGTCGGGGCTGGCGCTCAACCCACATCCTGTAGCACAAATAGAGCGCCGAAAAGATCAGTAGATACAGGACGAAGTACCAGTCGCAGAGAGCGGTCAGGATAAGGAACACCACTGGCAACCCGATATGCGAGCCCAGACGTATCCTCTCGGTTGCAGGGGATTTGACCAGCACCACCGTGTAGAAGGGCAACCATTCCACTGAGATGACCGGCATGTGTCCCAACAGATGAGCAAAATGGAAAGGCGAAAAAGTGAAGACAACGCCTGCCAGGAACGCAATGACGTGATCGTCCGGTCTCTCTCTTGCCTTCAGTACGTGAAGAGCCAGGAGATACGCTCCGTATCCTCCTATCACGAAACAGAAAAGGACGACAAAGTTATAAGAGAGGGCGACGCCGAAGCCCAGCTGTATAGGCAAGGTCAGCAAGGCATTGAAGATGTTCAAGGTGTGAAAATGGAGGCTATGGCCGGTTGGGTGGTAAAGGTAGGTGGTGAAATAGGGGCTATCATGGAGATCGAGGACCGCCGTCTTGACCCACCACAGGTTCCAGTAGTTGCTCCAGCCGTCGAAGCCATCTCCAGGAATAGCCGTGGTCGAGTAAAGAACCAGGGGGTACGTCATCAAGACGGTCAACAGGAGGTAGCCGCCGAGCGCAAAGAGATGAGGCCGCGGCGACTTGATCATGAGTTTCCCCTGTCAAGACGAATGCGGATAGCAGAGAACTTGTCCTTAGCGCAACGATCCCCTTCAGGCCAGATACAGCCTCCGCGCGACCCCGATGACGGCGGCCATCAGCGGCTCCAGAGCCCTTTGGCCTTTCCCCACCA
>JAUWYD010000055.1 GCA_030616025.1 Chloroflexota bacterium | reverse complement strand
ACCTGTCACGCCTGGACAGCGACTTTGGAGGCAAGATCCTCCTGCGAGGCTATCGTCTCGATTCGCGCGACGTCAGTGCTACGGACAAATTGCGTGTCACCTTATATTGGCAGGCCCTAGAAAGCGTCCCGCAGCACTACGATGTTCGACTACGTCTGAAGAGCCCTAGCGGCCACATCTGGTATCAGGCTAAAGGGAGGCCGCCGGTGAATGGCCTGTACCCTACCGCCGCCTGGCATCCCGGAGAGATCATACCCGATTTCCATGAGCTGGATCTGGCAGGTCTGCTGCCCCCTGGTGAGTATGCCCTGCAAGTAGGTTTGTTCACCCCCTTCGGCCAGGAGGGCCTTGCTGCGCTCGACACTGAGCAGGCCTACCTAACCCTAGCAGAAGTCTCCATCTCTCGCCCGGCGGCATGGTTCCCCCGGATCCAGCATCCCTTGCGAGCCAATTTCGATAACCAGATTATGCTCCTTGGATTCGACTTCCCGGCAACTGGCTATCCTGGGGCGGAAATCGCCCTGACACTGTACTGGCGAGAGGTTGTCCACGTCGCTCACGACTACAATGTGGCGCTGGAGTTGGTAGAATCTAACGGCGACATCTCTTGGCAAAGCATCGAACCCATGCTATCTGGCGAGTATCCAACCTCCCGCTGGACCGAGGGTGAGTTGCTGGCCGACACCCACCAGGTGACGATACCTTCCAGAGCCTCCGGCGAACTCCGTTTACGAATTGCCTTGCAAGACTCCGCGAGCAACCGTAGTGTGCCGGTACGCAACGGCTGGCTGGCTCGTCACGAGGATCGGGCCGTCTTTGCTAGCATTCAAGTCGAGGACCTCCCCAGGAGGTCTGGCGATAGAGAGCACTTGCCTGCCAATTTCGAGAACAAGATCCTGCTCCTGGATTACGAACTCCACAATGTCCACGTGAGAAAAGGCGGAGGTCTGCAACTGACCCTATCGTGGCAAGCCCTGACCTCCATGGACGAAGACTACACAGTATTCGTTCATGTCTTGGACAAGAATGACCTGATTCGGGGCCAGGAGGACGCACAACCTGTCTATGGCACCTTCCCTACTAGCCGATGGCGAGAAGGAGAGATCGTGCTGGACTCTCACACCGTATGGACTGACGAGACTGCACCGTTGGGACTCTACCGAATCGAGGTCGGCTTATACCTGCTCCGAACTATGGAGCGTCTGGAGGTTCTCGGTGACTCAGGCAGTCCGATCGGCAACAGAGTATTGATCGACCTGATGGAAATAGTGCCCTAGGAGTTATGTACACTTCCAGACCAAGACTCTGTATGTTGTGGCCATCGAACATCAAGGTACTAGATGTGGGGGAACCTGCATCATCTCGATCTTGCAGAAGAGCCTAGACTGACGTATAATCGTAGTCAAGATGGAAACCCAAGAACGAAACATCAAAGTCATCATATTCAAGGGGTTCGTCGTTGCATGCTTCGCCCTACTGGTTTTTCAAAGCTGGCAACTTCAGATCGTCCAAGGCGAGCAGTACCTTGAAGAGGCAGTCGGTAACCGATTCCGTCTCAAATCTATCGACGCTCCCAGGGGAGTCATCTATGACCGAAAAGGGCGTCTCCTGGCCGGTAACATGCCTAGCTTCACCGTTTCCATTGTCCCAGCCGATCTAGCTGAAGAGGACCAGGACTACGTCTTCCAACGGCTGTCCACATTGCTGCAAACCCCGATCAGCAGCCACGACCCTGGCGCTGGCGAGCTACCCGCAATAGACCAACGCTATCTCTCCGAATCAGAAGGGTACCAACCGGAGCCCCAAATGGTGGAACTGGTGGAAGCTGGAAGGGCAACTCCCTTCACTCCAGTACCCATCAAATCGAACGTACCGCGAGATCTCGCCTTCACGATAGAGGAAGAGCGTCTTCAGTTGGCCGGCGTGATCGTGCAGATCGAGCCTCTGCGGGAGTACCTCTCTAGCACCCTGGTGTCTCACGTTATCGGTTACATCGGACACATTCCCGAACTGGAGGTGGGAAGCTACCTAGGTCGAAGAGATGCCGACTATGATGCGAATGACATCGTAGGACTCACCGGAGTGGAGCTTACGTTCGAAGACCAGCTGAGAGGGCGCAAGGGGCAAAGGCACATAGAAGTTGACGTGACTGGACGCGAGAGAGGGATCATCGGGGCTCCGCTAGAACCAGTTGCCGGACACAATCTGGTTCTAACCATTGACGTCGACTTGCAGTCGGTCGTTCAGCAAGCACTACAGAAAGGGATAGTGCAAGCCGACTCCGAATCAGGGGTGGCGATTGCCATGGACACAAAGACGGGCGAGATTCTCGCCATGGTGTCCTTGCCGAGCTATGACAACAGCCTCTTCGTAGGTGGCATCTCCGAGGAAGAGTACGCTCAGCTGAGCGAGGATCCACGGCATCCCCTAGTGAACCACGCCATCAGTGGACAGTACCCGCCTGGATCCACTTTCAAGATGGTGACGGCTGCCGCAGGCCTGGAAGAGGGGATCGTCAGTCGCACATCACTCTTGTTTTGCCCCGGAACGATATGGATTCCACACCGCTTCGCCCCGGACGACCCCGAACTTGCCCAACCCTTCAATTGCTGGGCTAAGGACGGCCACGGCTCGGTCAGTATGGTCGAGGCAATTGCCCAGTCCTGTGACATCTACTTTGGCGTGGTCGCCGGGGGCCATGGGGAGTTCGAAGGGCTAGGACAAGAAGCACTGCACAACTACGGTCTCGACTTTGGTGTGGGACGGCCAACGGGCATAGATCTGCCTGGTGAAAGCGCGGGCCTGGCTCCTGACGATACCTGGAAGCGTCTGGCCTATGGTGAGACCTGGGTCACAGGGGACACCTACAACGCAGCCATCGGCCAGGGATTCGTCCTGGCCACACCTCTCCACATCCTGAATGCTACAGCTGCTGTAGCCAACGGCGGAAGTCTATATCGACCCCAGATTGTTCGTGAAATCAGAGATGCCGATGGAAACGTGGTGAGGCCTTTCAGTCCCCAGCTGATTCGCAAGCTGCACGTTTCCGACGAGACGATAGCCATAATCAGGCAGGGAATGAGAGCAGCGGTGACACACGGCACCGCCGGGGAGGCCAGGCTCGGTGGGGTCGCCGTGGCTGGGAAGACAGGTACGGCGGAATACCCAGGACAGCGTGACTGGGAAGGAAACCTGCCAACCCACGCCTGGTTCACCGCTTTTGCCCCGTTTGATGATCCCGAGATCGCGGTTGTGGTCTTTGTCGAAGGTGGGGGAGAAGGGGGCATGGTAGCAGCCCCGGTAGCAGCAGAGATTCTAGGTTACTATTTCAGTGTACCACGCTCTGAATGAGGCAAGATCACAGTGCTCATGGCGAGGAAACCGAAAGCAGAACCTGAGGATACGATATCCATAAAGGGCACCAAAGAGGGGCTGGTCGTGACTGTCGGGGAAGGAGAATTGCTTCCTTTGATGAACGAATTGGCCAGACATCTCCAGCACAAAGCTCCCTTCTTTGGGGGAGCCCAAGCGATCCTGGACACGGGTCCACGGGAACTGACCACGGAGGACGTGGGACGGATACGAGAGCTGTTCTTTCTCCGCAAATCGGATGGGGATCTGCGCAATACGGACGACAGTCCAGGAAACAGCCCAAGCGGCTGGCGCACTGCACATACCCGTGGTAGCTGGATCCACCGAAGATCCGAGCTTACTGACATCTGAGATACAGTCAGATCACGAGCCTCGGGAGGCGCTCTTCGTCAAACGAACTATCCGTTCAGGCCAGAACGTACAGTACCCAGGTCATGTCACGATTGTCGGTGACGTTAACCCTGGTGCAGAAGTCGTGGCGAGTGGCGACATCATCATCTGGGGCAAACTAAGAGGAACGGTGCACGCGGGAGCGCAAGGAGATGACACAGCCATGGTTTGCGCGCTACTCCTCGAACCCACTCAGCTCCGCATTGGCAACCATATCGCGAGATCACCAGAGGGAGGTGAACGAGACTCCAATATCCCGGAGATAGCTCACGTAGACAAGAGGGGGATCGTCGTAGAGCCGTGGAACATGATCAAGCAGTAGGTGAGGATCCAGTGACCGCCAGAGTGATCACCATCACCTCAGGCAAGGGCGGAGTCGGGAAGACCACTGGCGTCGCCAACCTGGGCGTATCCCTAGCCTTGGAGGGAAAGCGCGTGGTCGTCCTCGATGCCGATATCGGGCTCCGCAATCTGGATGTGGTAATGGGGCTGGAGAACCGTATCGTCTATGACATCGTTGACGTTGTGGAGGGCAATTGTAGGCTCCAACAGGCACTCATCAGGGACAAGCGTGTTCCTCAGCTGTACCTACTGCCGGCTGCTCAAACACGTGACAAGACCGCGGTCAGTCCAGACCAGATGGTCGACCTTTGCCAAGAACTGCGACACGATCGTGATATTGTGCTCATAGACTCACCGGCCGGAATCGAACAGGGCTTTCGAAACGCCATAGCCGGAGCCGACGAGACAGTGATCATAACTACACCTGACGTCGCAGCCGTGCGCGATGCCGATCGAATCATCGGGCTCATTGAAGCGGCGGAGAAGGGAACTCCGAAACTGATCGTCAACCGCATCAAGCCGAAGATGGTGAGACGGGGCGATATGTTGAGTACTGAAGATGTGATAGAGATCCTTGCGATCGAACTACTGGGGGTAATTCCTGAGGATGAGAAGATCATCGTGTCCACCAACAAAGGCGTGCCCGTCACCCTGGATGGTCAATCCAGGTCGGGGCTGGCCTTTCGCAATATCGCGAAACGCATTCTGGGTGAGGATGTGCCGTTCATGATTATCGATCAAGAACCAAGTCTTCTAGACCGTGCCATGCGTTTGGTGGGAAGGAGATAACTGCGCCAGCAAGGATGCCGGAGAAAGGTTGGCCCGTGGGTTTCTTAGATAGGCTCTTCAAACGAGAGCCCCCCAGCAAGGAAATCGCCAAGGAACGGCTGCAACTGGTCCTGGTTCATGACCGCCAGCCTCTTTCCCCCAAGCTCCTGCAGACGATAAAGGATGACATCATTGTGGTCATCTCGAAGCATGTGGATATTGACCGAGAGAACACGAAAATCAAGCTGACAAGAGGGAGAGGCCGTCAGAAGCTCATCGCCGACATACCCATCCGTAGCCCCAGAAGGAGACGGTAGTCACAGATGAGAGGAAGAACCTGGCAGCACTTTGACTTCATACTCTTCGGAGCCACTGTCATTCTCATTGCGTTCGGCATAGCCCTGATTTACAGTGCCACTTCAGCTTCCACTGCTGTGAGCCAAGACTGGTGGAACACCTTTCTCGCTCGCCAGATCGTATACGCCCTGGTAGGCATAGGCTTGATGCTCTTGGCCTCCGTGACAGACTACAGCATCTTCGCCAACGTGAACCATCTCATCTACGCTCTCACAATCTTATCGCTAATCCTGGTCTATGCGGTGGGTCAGATCTCGTTCGGGGCACAACGATGGATCGACTTGGGCATCTTCCGACTCCAGCCCTCGGAACTTGCTAAGGTGCTACTCATTATCGTGCTAGCCAAGTTCCTCGCCGACAGGCAAGAGGATCTGAAGCGACTGTCATACTTCCTACTATCCCTACTCTACGTGGCAGTGCCAATCATTTTCATCTACATCCAGCCCGACTTGGGAACGGCGATCGTTCTGGCCGTGAGTTGGCTGGTCATGGTGATCATGGCGGGGGTACGTCTCAGACACGTGGGGCTCATGGCTTTGGTGGGTGTCATAGGCTCCCCAATCCTCTGGCTGTCACTGCAGGGATACATGCGGGAGCGGATCTTTGTGTTTTTCGACCCAGGCCGAGATCCGTTGGGCGCTGGATACAACATCAATCAGGCCCGTATCGCCGTCGGCTCCGGGGGCTGGCTAGGGCAGGGGTTCGCCAAAGGGAGTCAGAGTCAGCTGCACTTTCTGCGGGTCAGGCATACGGACTATATCTTCTCTGTCTTGGGTGAGGAACTTGGCTTCGTCGGCGTCGTCCTTCTCTTGTTCCTCTTCCTCGTGGTCATCTGGCGGATCTTGAGAGTAGCCGAGATGGCCCGAGACACCTTCGGGCAACTGATCGCTTACGGAATCGCCACAGTTGTGGCGTTTCAGGTGATCGCCAACATAGGCATGAACGTCGGTCTATTGCCTTCATCAGGTGTACCTCTACCCTTCATCAGTTACGGGGGTAGTGCTCTGATGGCCCTCCTCATCGGACAGGGCGTGGTGCAGAACATCATCATACGCCACAAGAGACTGGAGTTTCAGTGACATCGCGCGGCGTCCAAACGGCGCGAAGTAGCGTATGGACAATACTGTTCGGTCCGTGTTCGATGACCGCAGCCCCTGAATTGACCAACAGATGATGAGGCCGGATTCTTGTCAGGTAATACTCGCATGACTGGAGATATGCAACCAGTGCGGGTCCGGTTTGCACCCAGCCCTACGGGCTACCTGCACGTGGGCGGAGCCCGGACCGCACTGTTCAACTGGCTCTTCGCTCGCCACCTGGGAGGGGTCTTCGTCTTGCGCATTGAAGACACCGACAGATTGCGCTCTAGCGAAGAGTCGACGGGAGGGATTCTGTCCTCCTTGCGCTGGTTGGGCCTTGACTGGGACGAAGGTCCCGAAGTCGGAGGTGAATACGAACCGTACTTCCAGATGCAGCGATTGCCGTTCTATCGGGCCGTAGTAGAACAGTTCCTCGACCAGGAAAAAGCGTACTACTGCTATTGCACTCAGCAAGAACTGGTAGCCCGCAGGAAGGCGGCGCGCACTGAAGGGAGGGCTCGCGGCTACGACAGGCGCTGTCGGTATCTGTCTCGCCGCGAGCGTGCAGCCTTTGAAGCTGAGAATAGGAAGCCGGCGGTGCGCTTCGCCATGCCCCTGGACGGAGAGACAATAGTGGATGACCTGATTCGAGGCCGCGTACGCTTCGCCAATGAGCAGTTGGACGACCTG
>JAUWYD010000129.1 GCA_030616025.1 Chloroflexota bacterium | reverse complement strand
CCGTCATGAACACACGCGACGGGCCGACTGTTGAGGAAGCCCGCGCCATGATCGTCCCCCAGGAGATGACCTCTGGGGTACCCCAACCTCGCATCATTTCCAGGAGGGGCTGGGGAGCCAAGGAGTCCTGGGCGACGCGGGAACCGGTTTACCAGAAGCCGACGACATTTGTCATCCACCATACCGTAACGCCCAACAATCCTGAAGACCCAGCATACATCGTACGTGCTATCTTCCAGTATCATGCCATCTCCCGTGGATGGGGTGACATTGGGTACAACTTCTTGATTGATCGCCAGGGCAACATATACGAGGGGCGCAAAGGTGGAGATGGTGTGGTTGGGATTCATGCTGGGGACTACAACTATGGCAGTATTGGGATCGCCCTCCTGGGTGACTATAGATCCGCGAAGATGACCTCGGCAATGAAGGAGGCTCTTGTCTCATTAATGGCATGGGAAGCTGATCGCTTCGGCATACATCCGCTGGAATCATCGCATTTCGTCCGCCGCGTGTTTCCCAACATCGTAGGGCATCGCGATCTGTGGACCACGATCTGTCCAGGCGACAATATCTATCGCGTGCTGCCGGAAGTGCGCCAGCTGACCTGGCAACGGCTTCTCAGCGCCAACCCCAGGATCGCGATTGTCAGCCCGGCGGCAGGCGACGTTGTCTCGGGGACGGCGACGATACGAGTCTTCAGTCCGAGTCCCACCACCTCGGCGACGCGGCTCTTCTTGGACGGTGCGCTCAAGGAGGAGGACGGGTCCTCGCTCTCATGGACATGGAACACACGGCAATTCAACGAAGGCAGTCATCGAATAAGGGCTGTTGCCACCAGCATTCAAGGTCTTGAGTCCCGAGTGGTGCACGAGATCAGAGTGGACAACACGCCGCCGACCGGTTCAATCGAGATCAGCGAGGGAGCATCGTACACCTCGCAGTTGACCGTGACTCTCAGCCTGCAGGCAGAGGATGGACAAGGTGAGGTGGACGATATGCAGTTCACCCAGGATAATGCCAGCGAGTTCAGTGAGCCGGAGGAGTTCGCACTTCAGAGAGAGTGGTTCTTGACTTCTGGAGACGGGGAGAAGACTGTCGGCGTCCGCTTCCTCGACATCGCCGGGAATGCCTCGGCGACCTACACCGCGACCACTGTCCTCGACACGGAACCGCCGGGTGATTGGACTGTGGCTGAAGACGCCGAATCTGGGCGCGTCGTGGTGGAAGTCTCGGATCATGGGAGCGGGCTGGACACGTCAAGCGCCACCTATGCCGTCTCCGCCGACGGAGAGGTCACATGGGGTGAGTGGCAGCCTGCTTCGTGCGACACAGGAGAAGGCGGAGACTCGTTGAGCACTTGTCGTCTGGTGACCGAGCCGTTTGAGGGGGTAGTCCGGTTCAAGATAGCCGACCGGGCAGGCAACGAAGGACATAGCCCCGTTTACGGCCAGAGCGTCAGCCCCGTACCGACCGCTCCACCAACAGCCACCCCCACTACGGAGATACCACCAGGTGCGCTGCCAGACTTGGTTGTGAGTGGAGTGGAGATCAGCCCCAACGTAGGCTTGGAATCTGGCCCGGTGACCGTCACCGTGACGATCGAGAACCAGGCTGGTGTAGACGCAGAGAACGGCTTCTGGGTCGAGCTATTCGTGGACCCGCCAACCGTCCCGAGCATAAACTCGATAGCCATGCAGGATGGTGAGGGCGCGTTTTGGTATGTCCCGCGTCTGGCTGGCCACGAGACGCTCGGACTGTTACTGGAAGACGCTGATGGCCGGTACAGCAACTTGGGAGGCAGTTTCTCGGCCGGGCGACATGAACTGTATGCCTATGTGGACGCCTACAACTCTGAGGGTGAGATCGGGCTAGTGTTGGAAGCCAACGAGTCCAACAATGTGCTTGGCCCACTGATCGTGGACGTCGGCCAGGGATCAGACGGCGACGGCCCAGACCCTGAGGGCACTGGACCAGTGCAGACGCTGCGGCTCTTGGTTGAACGAGTGGGGAGATTCCTGCAGTTGCTGCGAGATTACGTCGCGTCGGAGCGGGGGTGAAGGAGGCAGCTAGATGAACGAATCAGATGACGGGCTGTCACACGTACAGGAAGGACCGATGACTCGGCAATGTCACCAACCACCAATCAAGGTCATCGGAATCGGGGGCGGAGGCAGCAATGCCATTGACAGAATGATTCACGTCGGTATCCCAGGGGTGCAGTTCATGGCCGCGAACACCGACGCTCAGACCCTTGCGCGTTCGGAGGCCCCGCGCAAGGTACAGCTTGGCCCGCAGACCACCAGAGGCCTGGGGGCTGGAGGCGACCCTGAGGTGGGCGCTAGGGCAGCCGAAGAAAGCTCGGAGGCGCTGCTGGAGGTCTTGAGGGGAGCGGAGATAGTGTTCCTGGCCTTGGGTCTGGGTGGTGGCACAGGCACGGGCGCAGGACCAGTCATCGCGGAGTTGGCGCGGCAGGTTGGAGCTTTGACCGTAGCCGTCGCGACGACGCCGTTCAGCTTCGAGGGGCGTAGACGGGCCGAGACAGCCATGGCAGGGATGCAGACCCTAGGCAACAAGTCAGATACTCTCATCGCCATCTCCAATGACCGGCTACTGGAGTTCATTGATGAGGAGACTTCGCTCGATATCTCCTTTCGTATAGCCGATGAGGTGCTCAGGCAGGGGATTCAGGGAGTAGCTGAGCTCATCACGAATACAGGCCTAATCAATCTCAATCTGATGCACGTAAGAACGGTACTGCAAAACGCTGGTTCGGCGCTGATGTCACTTGGACAAGGCCGGGGAGAGGGTCGGGCGGTAGAGGCCGCACACCTTGCGATCGCCAGCCCGCTCACCCGGCTATCATCCATTGCAGGAGCGTCGGGAATTCTGGTCAACATCACGGGTGGTACCGACCTGTCGCTCGATGAGATCCAGCAGGCGGTGAGCACAATAGCTGGGGTTGCCAGTCCTGATGCCAACATCTTCTTCGGGGCCACAGTCGATCCCAACATGGGAACGCAGCTTCAAGTCATGCTCATCGCCGTAGGAATGGACGGGCTGACACGAGTACGCGCTGTAGATTCGCTAGTCCATGAGGGAGAGCCCTATCGCGGTTCGGCAGACCGCCCCCTCAAGGCTGGAGGGGCGGGACTGCACGGTTTCGACCGCTCCCAGCATGGTGCCGATCTCCATGACCTGGACATTCCCACCTTCCTGAGACGTCGTAGATTGGCGAGGATAGCGGAGGAACAGCATGACTAGGCCCACCAAAGAGTGTGGAACCAAAGCGCGGAAACACCTCAAGGAGCACTTTCCGGAGATGGCCGGTGTGAGACCCCGCGTCACATCCACGAACCATGGGGGACACGTGAGGCATCGTTTCACGTTTCGGAAAGCCCTGCGGTCATCCAATGGAGAGAGGTTCCAACAGATTGTACATTTGACCACCGATGAAGAGGGGCAGGTGGTCAAGGTCGCCGTTTCCAGGTAGGAGGCAAAGCGAGGGTTGATGATGAGAGGGGCACAAAGCATAGTGGTGCTCGATACGGCCAGTCGTCGGCGTCTCATCACTCACTTCCTGTTGCTGGCAATACTCGGCTTCAGCTTCCAGGGCCCCTCGTCTGCAGTGGGGGCTCCCGGTCTTGTCGAGCCGACCACCTACGTGGTTTCCTGGGGGGATACCCTCTCCAGTATTGCCCTGCGATACGGGACCACGGTGTCCGCTATTGTCCAGGCTAATGAGGTTATCGACCCTGACTTCATATCTGTAGGCCAGAGGCTTGCCATCCCGACCGCCTCTGCAGCACCAACTGGGCCCGGCCTCTATATGGTGCGAGTAGGGGACACCGTGTCAGCCATAGCTGCGCGGTATCAAACGACAGTTCAACGGCTGGTTCAGATGAACGGTCTCACGAACGCAAACTTCATAGTTGTCGGACAGAGACTGGCGGTACCTGACGGGGGTTCGCGAGAGCCGGCAGTCGTTTCCGGTGGAAACAGTACCGTCTATCAGGTTCAACGGGGAGATACTCTCATAGCTATTGCCGTGCGCTTTCGTGTGAAGATGTGGGACATCGTCTTGGCTAACAACATCGCGAATGCGTCACTGATCTACGTTGGTCAGTCGCTAATCATACCTGGCGGGCGGCCACCTACCGCTGGTACTCCCACACCTGTGCCGACGGGATCGCCCGCGCCCACTCGACAGGCTCCGACGGCGACTCCGAGGCCTCCCACACCCACGCCGAGCCTCCCTAGTCCGACGACCGGGCCTTCCCACGTATTCAAGTACCTGCACGGTAGCATGCGGCAATTCCCGAACTGCGGAACCGTCTACTTCAAGGGCCACATCAGAGGCATAGGAGGCGAACCAGTCAACGGGAGGACGGTGCGTCTGCGGTTCGCGGGCCACGTCGTCTACAACGTGAGTGGAGTGGGTCAAGACGCTGGTGAATGGGGCTTCGCGCCCTTGGCTCGCGATAACTATCATTCTCCGTTCACATTCCTCATAGATGTTGTGGAGAGTGAGCCCAATCCGGTTCCGCAGTCGAATACGGTGGAGATTCGTTTCACCGACTGCGGCGCTGCAGGACAGTTCGACAGCATCGTCTTCGAGTATACTGGCGCAAATGCCGCACCCGCTCCGAGCCCAACGAGTGTGGCAACGAGCAACTCTGCGCCGACTTCTACCCCGAGCAGTCCTCTACCACCGACTGAATGGGATCAGCGCCTGAACGACCTGCCATGTGTAGGGTTGGTGACCGTGGCGGAGAGAGGCATACACGTGAGGCCAGGAGACCAGTACTGGCGACTCGTGAGCGCCAGGTGGCTCAACGAAGAG
>JAUWYD010000337.1 GCA_030616025.1 Chloroflexota bacterium | reverse complement strand
GGTGTGGGCATTGCCGGCGAGGAGTATGACAGAATCTTCGATCGCTTCTATCAGGTGGAGGATTCACTCACCCGTCGCCACTCGGGCCTGGGGCTTGGCCTCTCCATAGTCAAAGAGTTGGTCGAACTCCATCAGGGGCGGGTATGGGTGGAAAGCCAGACGGGACAGGGGAGTACCTTCTACTTCACCATCTCGCGGCATCTCGTTCCATAACCCCAGACTGACTGAGGATCACGGAAGGATAACAGGGATGATTTCAGCAACGGACTTGAGGAAAGGTGTTACCTTCGAATTGGATGGAGATCTCCATAGGGTCTTGGCGTACCAGCACTCATACGTGGGACGAGGCAGCGCTAATGTGCGCACGAAACTGCGCAACCTTCGGACAGGGCGCACTATTGAGCGCACCTTCGGCGCCAGTGAGAAGTTTCAGGAAGTGCGCCTCGAATTGCGACAAGTGCAGTACTTGTACCGCGACGGTGATTTGTACTACTTCATGGACACCGAGACCTATGAACAGCCCGCATTGGCGGTTGAGGCTCTTGAGGATAAGGTCAATTACTTGAAGGAAGGATTAGTCCTCTCGCTGTCCATGGTCGAAGGTCAGCCCGTGGAGATGGAATTGCCGGTCACGGTTGAGCTGGAGGTCACGGAGACGGACCCAGGAGTCAAGGGGGATACCGCCACCGGAACCACCAAGCGCGCCACGCTGGAAACAGGTCTAGTCGTGCAAGTACCTCTCTTTGTAGAGCAGGGAGACATCATCCGGGTCGACACACGAACAGGCGAGTACCTCACCCGTGTCTAGGCCTCCCCGTCGCCGCCGACAGAAGACTCGTCACCTTCGCTCTACAACGGACCAACGGTAACTCGAGGACGCAGCTCCTTCCTGACGAGTTGAGCGATCTCCCCTCTCAGCGCCTCCAGAAGTCGCGTCGCAAGGTCGGCCTTCAGCCCAGGGAAGGTAGAATGGATGCTCGTATCGCTGCGGGACAGTTCATTCCCCAGTCAATTCCTTGATTCTGCCGAGAGCGCCGGTGGCTGGGTGATCCAGCTGCACATGCAGCGTCCGCCATGAAAGCCGGGTTCGCTCCGGCCCACCTCCGCCTACGAGTGTCAAGCCCTGTTGGAAGATATAGCCTCCGCCTGCCAACTGTCTTTGTCTCAGCCCGTTCCGGGGGATTGGTCTCACCTGCCAGGTGCCGGATAACGCAAGCGGTGCTGCGTCTTAGAACTTCACAGTGCCTTCAGCCACCGCCACCACTTTGCCGCCCACCCGCACGGCCGTGATCTCATCGGCTGAAGAGTCCACTTCGACATAGAGCGTGCTGGGTCGACCCAACTCCGCCCCTTGCTCGCTCAGGATGTGGGTGGTCCCCTCGGTCACTGCTACAGCCCGGTGGTGGACCAGATAGGCACCCAGGGCACCGTTGCCACTGCCGGTGGCTGGATCTTCTGGCACCCCCAGTAGCGGCGCGAACATGCGCACGTGCACGGTCGCTTCAGGCCTCTCAGACTCCAAAGAGAAAACGACCACACAATCCGTGCCCACAGCCCGGCAGGTCTCATTCAGCGCTGCGACGTTCAGCCGACCAGCATCCAGACCTTGCACCTCGCCCAGAGAGCGTATGGGCACCATCATCTGGGGCACTCCGGTGGATACGATCTGTACCGGCAGTCCCGCTTCTCGGATCGCCTCTGGCGGCAAGCCCAGCCCGACCGCCAAGTCGGTTACGTCCTCAAGCACGCCGTGGAAGGCCGGGCGATCCTGGGTCATGACCACCCTCTCCACCCGGCCGCCAACTACCTCGAGATCGGCGGGCAGCACGCCGACCCCTAGCTCGAAGCGCACCTGTGTCGCCGGCTCCTGTACGGCCACTCGGCCCAGGTGGGCCAAGGCCCAATGAGTGCCGACTACCGGATGACCCGCGAACGGAAGTTCCTTCGCTGGCGTGAAGATACGTACCTTGAAGTCCGCCCCCGGCGCCTCGGGCGGCAGCACGAAAGTCGTCTCCGAGAGATTCATCTCCCGGGCAAGCTGCTGCATCTCCTTTGAGGTCAGCCCTTCGGCCTCCGGAAACACCGCCAAAGGATTACCCCCGAAGGGTGTATCGGTGAATACGTCCACCTGTACAAAGCGATACTCTTTCATGGTCTTCCCCTCTGTTCCCGACCGGGTACGACGACA
>JAUWYD010000242.1 GCA_030616025.1 Chloroflexota bacterium | reverse complement strand
GGGATAAGGTGGACAGACATCTAGAGCGACAGTAATGTCTGCACCCAGTTGCTCCTGCACCGCGATGCTCTTCTCTGGCGTGAGACGGCGCTCCGACCCGTCCACGTGGGAGCGAAAAGTCACCCCATCATCGTCAATCTTACGCAAGTGCTCCATGCTGAAGACCTGGAAGCCGCCGCTATCCGTCAAGATGGGGTGCTGCCAGCCCATGAAGCTGTGGAGCCCTCCCAGCCTGGCGATGACGTCGGGACCAGGGCGCAGATAGAGATGATAGGTGTTCGCCACAACCAGTGAAACGCCTAACTCCTCCAACTCTCGAGGAGACGTCGTCTTCACCGTCGCCTGGGTGCCCACCGGAGCGAAGACAGGGGTCGGTACCTTTCCGTGAGGCGTGCGCAATTGGCCAACCCGAGCCCGGCTGTGGCGACACTTGCTTTCAAGATCGAAACCGAAACTCGCCATCATCGCTCTATGACAAAGATTATAGTACAGCTGGGCAACAAACTCCAAGCGGAATTGGATCACGAGAGGGCATGAGGGATGCAACGAAGTGGATGCGCCCAGCCGAAGAAACACAGTTGAGCAGCCTTCTCCTTGACGGAGACAGACACAAGCTGCGCTTGGCTCTCTACCCTTGACAAAGGTGACTCTTGTGGCGTAGTATGGTCTATCCCTAGCACGTGGAGCAGCTGGTGGCAGCACAAGACGCACAGCTGCTCCCACCTTTGGACCGGCTGCTTTCCATGCTACCTCCGCCCTTGCTCACGGCGGAGAACAGAGAGATAGCCCGTCGCGTGTGAGAGCTGTTGCACTGGATGCAGGAAACAGGCTCGTCAGCCCGGCTGAAACTACACAGGACTTCGAACTCGCCTTGACAATCGTTGCAATGGTACTCGTAAAGCGGCATCAGATTCTCCTGGCATAAGGCGACTGTTTGTCACTTCCTATTTTACCATTCCCTCAGGTCGTCGTCAAATCCTCAGTCCAGCAGGTGATGGAAAGGAGACTCCTTTGAAAGAGCTAGCCAGTCGCGCGCTGAATCTCGCACAGACAAAGGGTGCCAGCTACGCTGACATCCGGATCACTGACTTGAAGACACAGGGCATTGCAGTGAAGAACGGCATTGTGCAGGCTATCTCTCTCAACACAAGCCATGGCTTCGGCGTAAGAGTGATCGTGGATGGTGCCTGGGGCTTCGCCTCGAGCGCTCAGGTCGAGTCGAAAGAGGTGGATAAGATCACAGCTCTCGCCATCCAGATCGCCAAGGCCAGCAGTCTGGTGAAGGGGGAGGAGATAGACCTGGGTCCTGTCGAGGCTCATAGGGACACGTATAGCACTCCCGTCGCAATAGACCCGTTCCAGGTCTCTATGGAAGAGAAGATCGACCTTCTCCTGGCCTGTGACGAAGCGATGCGCAAGACCAAAGGCGTGACCGTCGCCGAGGGTAGCATGCTCTTCATCCGCGAAAAACAAGTCTTCGCCAGCACGGACGGAAGTTTCATTGAACAGGAGATCATCGAGACAGGCACAGGCCTGGTGGCGACAGCGGTCGGCGAGGGCGAAGTTCAGAAACGCTCATATCCTAACAGTTTCGGCCGCCATCAAGGGACAGCTGGGTACGAGTTCATCCAGAGATACGACCTCCTGGGCAACGCCGAGCGCCTTGGCGAGGAAGCTGTGGCCCTACTGTCCGCCCGCCAGTGTCCAAGCGGCGTTGCGACGCTGATCCTGGGCCCCACACAGTTGGCCTTGCAGGTACACGAGTCTTGCGGCCACCCCACGGAGTTGGACCGCGCACTCGGTACGGAAGCCAGTTACGCGGGAACCAGCTTCCTCACTCCGGAGAAGCTGGGCGATTTCCGCTACGGTTCTGGAGTTGTCAACATAACTGCTGATGCCACCCTGCGCGGAGGGCTGGGCACTTTCGGATATGATGACGAGGGTGTCCCTGCCCAGCGCGCTTTTCTCGTCAAGGATGGTATCTTCGTCGGCTACCTAACCTCTCGGGAGACCGCCAGCCAGTTGGGACAGCGCAGCAACGGTACCATGCGCGCCGATGGTTGGAGCAACCTCCCTTTGATCCGCATGACCAACATCAATCTCGAACCAGGAGAGTGGGAACTCCAGGACCTCATCGCCGACACCGACGACGGCATCTACATGGAGATGAACAGGAGTTGGAGCATCGACGACAAGAGGCTGAACTTCCAGTTCGGGACCGAGATAGCCTATGAGATAAGGAACGGTAAGTGGGGAGACCTTCTGAAGAACGCTACCTATGCAGGCATGACGCCCCAGTTCTGGGCTTCTTGTGACGCCATATGCAATGACAAGCACTGGGACATATGGGGCACCCCCAATTGCGGCAAGGGGCAACCAGGTCAGGCGGCCCACGTTGGTCACGGTGCCAGTCCGGCCCGTTTCCAAAACGTGCGAGTGGGCGTGATGAAGTAGGTGCAAGGCAAAGGAGAAACGATGCTCGGTAGACCTAGGATACGAGAGCGGATCGGACACGCCCTATCCCTGTCGAAGGCAGACCAAACGGAGGTGGTCTTCATGGGAGAGAGCGAACAGTTGACCCGTTTCGCCAACTCCTACGTCCATCAGAACGTGGCCAAAGAGGACGTCGATCTTCGAGTTCGGGTCGCGGTGGGCACGAAGATAGGGATAGCCTCAACCAATGACCTCAGCGATGCCGCCCTGCGTAGAGTGGTGGAGTCAGCAATGACGGCGGCCAAGTTTCAGCAGGACAACCCCGACTTCATCTCGCTGCCGGAGCCTCAACCTATTCGAGAGATAGATGGCTTCGTCGAGAGTACCGCGGCGTGCACTCCTCAGAAGCGAGCTGAGGCCGTGAGAAGCATCTGCCTTCCGTCACGAGAACACGCCCTAAACGCTTCAGGCGCCTTCGCCACCAGGAGCTTCGAGTACAGCGTGGGCAATTCCTTGGGTCTCTTCGCCTATTATCCGACCACACTGGCCGACCTGCGAACCGTCATCATGAGCGACACGGGGTCCGGCTATGCCGCTGCAGCCTCTCTGGACGTGGAGGACATCGATGCCGAATCACTGGGACAGGAGGCCATGGACAAGGCCCTGCGCAGCCGCAGCCCGGTCGACGTTCCACCCGGCGAGTACGCGGTGATCCTAGAGGAGTACGCCGTGAGTGCGTTGATCGCGTATCTGGCCTACATGGGGTTCAGCGCGCAGGCGCTTCAGGAAGGCCGCAGCTTCATGACCGGCAAGCTTGGGGATGAAGTGACAG
>JAUWYD010000163.1 GCA_030616025.1 Chloroflexota bacterium | reverse complement strand
TCAAAGCGTAGCGCGGGCTCATGCGGTCCAGCCCATCAACCACTACATCCGTGTCCTTGACGATCTCTCGGGCGTTGTGGGAACTCAGCGCCAATGGCAGGGGCTCTATCTCGACATATGGGTTCAGGTTGCCTAGCCTCTTGGCTGCTACCTCGACTTTTGAGTACCCCACGGAGTGGATGTCATACAGGTGCTGCCTCTGCAAGTTGGAAAGTTCAACGACGTCGGAGTCTACCAGGCGGAGATGGCCCACACCCATGGCGGTCAACTGTAGTGCCGCGGGGGAACCCAGTCCGCCGAGCCCCACTATGCAAACCCTGGCATTACGTAGTCTTAGTTGGCCGTCATACCCTATGCCTGGAAGCACTATCTGGCGTGAATAGTACTCCAGTTCTTCGTCTGAAAGATCTTCCACTCGATTCTCTGCCATGGTGGGCGTCTCTGAACGTCAAGTTCTGACCAGGGGTTTCGACAAGCTTGCTTGGCCCACACTCTTTCCCAGACCACCAGAGCCAAGGCTTGAGAGGTTCGGTCTCGGTGTACGCTAAGGGTCTTGCCTGCAAGGATGATGAGGGTTGTCTGCTAGCTCCTCTTCTTCTGCCTGGTCCACACTTGGCGGCTCGGGGGCAACGTTATGCATCCTTCTTTTTCTTATTTTCGATGGCGCCTAGAATCGTCTCCGGAGTGAAAGGGAGTTCGTGGATCCAAGTGCCTATGGCATTGCAGATAGCATTGCAATAAGCTTGAGCTGCTGACATGGCAATGGACATCCCGGCCTCTTTTGCCCCATACGGCCCATTGGGATCCAGCGACTCCACGATCATGGGGTTGATCTGCGGCATGTCGCAGGCTAAAGGCATCTTGTACTCCCGGTAGGTGGGGTTAAGCATGTGCCCACCGCTCCACTGATGGCCCTCGGTTAGGACTCCGCCTTGGCCCCCCATGGCGATTCCTCCCTCGAATTGGCCCTCTACGACCGTGGGATTGATGGCAAAGCCACAGTCTTGAGCAGCAGTGACCTCCAAGACCTTCACTTGGCCCGTCTCTGGATCCACCTCCACTTCCGCCACCGTAGTTCCAAACGAGAAGGCCTCGGACAGCTGTCCGAGAGGATTCTTGATCCATTCCCGGCTATGGTCTACGTGTGGGGCGTAGTGGCCTCGGCCCATGATAGGAGTATCCTGGATCAAAGCCTTCCGGATCACCTTGCGGATGGGGATGCCCGTCGGGGACTCGCCTTCGATGAGGATCTGTCCATCCCTGGCTACCAGGTCCTCCACTTCCGCCCCCATCATCTCGGCGGCAACCTCAAAGAGCTGCCGCTGGGCGTCCTGGGCGGCGAGCCGCACCGCGTTCCCACCAGCAAAGGTGCTGACCATGGAGTAGCAACCTGCATCGGTTGGAGTGACCTCTGTGTCCGCTGAGATGAGCCGGAGGTCCTCCATCGGCAAGCCCAACTCCTCAGCAGCGATCTGGATGAGCATGTTGTCATTTCCCTGTCCGGTATCGACAACACCGGAGATGACGGTGGCCCCGCCGTCCTCGTTGAACTTGATAAGGGCCTGTGAACCTCCTCGAATGCCGAGAGGGAATCCGGTCTGGACAGAATTACAGCCCATGCCAATACCGTGATAAGGAGGAAGCTTTCCCCGCGTCTCCTTCCATCTCGACTTTGCTGCCGCCTGCTTGATGGTTTCATCGAGGGCGCAACTGTGGACTACAGATTTGGTGGGGAGGATATCCCCTTGCCGCGTGGCGTTTCGGAGGCGAATCTCCATCGGATCTATGGCTAACTCCTCGGCGATCATGTCCAGCTGCATATCCACCCCGCATGCAAAGGCTCGACCGTGAGTGCGGATCATCCCGCGAATCGGCTTGTTGGTGTAGATTCGGTAGCCGTTGTAGCGGACATTGGGCATCCGATAGACCTGCTCCAGGCAAAGGAATGGTACGGAGGTAGCGATGGGACCCGTGCTGCTGTAGGCTCCACCATCCATATGGCAGGTGATGTCTCGTGCCGTGACCACACCGTCCGTGTTCACTCCAGTCTTGATTGTGGTGATCATGGAGTGGCCTTGGCGCGTGGCCATGGTGTTCTCCTCTCGGGTATAGACGATCTTGACCGGACGTCCGGCCTTCACTGAGAGGAGTGCGGCGATGAACTCTCCAGGAAACACGTCAGAGCGTCCGCCAAAGGCCCCGCCAATAGTGGTCTTTCGAACGTGGACTTTCGTCAAAGGAATCTGCAGAACGTTGGACAGGGCTTTGGCCTTGGTATGAGGGGAGGCGTTGGGCATCCAGATCTCGAGGTTGCCTGAGGTGTCGTAGTTGGCCAGGATCGCATATGGCTCGCCCATGAAATAGGATTCCTCTTCAGAGACGAAAGTGTCCTCCCTCACCAAATGTGCTCGGCCGAATTCTCCTTCTACGTCTCCCACCTCAATGGGCACGTGGATGTTGATGTTTCGGTCGAATCCCTCGTGAATGAGGGGCGCCCCTTCGGCCATCGCCTCTTCGATAGTGAAGACGGCGGGGAGTACCTCGTATTCCACTTCGATGAGATCTAATGCCTCCTGGGCGACGTCCTCCGACACTGCGGCCAGCGCCGCGACCTCCTCGCCCACATAGCGAACCTTGTCCACGGGAAGGAGTTGCTGGTCGCGCGTGTATCTGAAGACGCCCCACTTCTCGCCGCCGGTATCTTGCCCAGTGACGACGGCCTTCACGCCAGGCAGTCTCTCCGCCTCGCTAGTATCGATGCTCAAGATCCTCGCGTGGGGGTATGGACTGCGCAGTATTTTGCCATGGAGCATCCTGGGCAGCGTCAAATCCGCGGTGAATCTGGCTTCTCCCGTGGCCTTGGCCAGGGAATCAATCTTGGGGATTCGCTTGCCGACAAGGGAACGATCTGTCATGAATTCTCCTCCTGTGCCTGTCATCACACCTCTGTGAACAGGGGCAGAGCTACGCGGAGTCACCTATTTCACGGGCCTCATCACACAGATCCTGAATGGTCCTGGACTCCAAGAATTCGTCCGTCCTGTCTCCGAGCTCCTTCCATAGGCGGCGAGTTACGCAGGTCGGGGCGCGGTCACACTCCAAGCGCGACTCGGTTCTGAGACAGGGGACGGGCGCCAGCACCTCGTCCACCGCGCGAATCACTGCGCCCACGGTGATCTCCTCTGGGCTCTTGGAGAGGAGATAGCCGCCTCCGGGCCCTCTAATAGCCTCAATGAGCCCAGCGTCTCGCATCTTGGCGAATAACTGCTCCATATAGTGGGGGGAGATGTCCTGCCTGCGCGCTATGTCTTTGCGAGGCACAGGGTGCTGATCACAGTGCAGTGCCAGATCCACCATTGCTCGCAGGCCATAGCGGGCTCTTGTTGAGAACTTCATCGGGCCACCTCCGGCTGTCCCATTATAGTATAGTCTAGCAAACGTATCGACTTTGCGCAAAGAGTGTCCTGCTGTCCGCCGAGATGGACAAAGTCCCTGGACTCACGAGCGAAGGGCGGCAGCGAGCCCACAGTGTGGCGCACCGCCAGTGCGGGCCAACAAGAGGATCGCGACGACGCCCGTAGCCAAGGCCGCAGATGATGGTAGTGATCCGGCATTGACAGCGTGCATCCTGGCTGCTATACTGTGACTGGCATGCCCGAGGAGTGCCCTGCTGGACGATCTCTCGTACCCGGGGTTGATTGTGCGTATCCGCGCGAGCGGCTTGTGTCCCGAAACAACCTGAAGCTCTCAGGCTGAAGGCAAGTCGTTGGCAAACAGGGGGAAACATGTCAGGCACAGCGAATGCCGAGCCTGTGGAGAGAATACTGACCAGGCATCTTCAAGGTAAGCAGGGTGTCAACATAAGCAAGCAGCAGTATCATGTGATGAAGAATGCTATCTTGGAGTCCTTGGAGGGGAGAGGGGAGATAGCTTTGCAGACATTGCATGATGAGGTGAAACGAAAGCTGGCCCGCAGATTTGAAGGTTCAATTTCCTGGTATTTCACCACTGTGAAGCTGGACTTGGAAGCACGGGAGATCATCGAACGCGTCCCTGGGAAGAGGCCCCAACACGTACGACTGAAGCAGTTCGGCAGCTGATGGTCACCAACAGCGCTCTCTGGGAATGCCCGAAGTGCGGGCGGAAGTTTCCCAAGAAGAACCAGTGGCACTCCTGCATCTC
>JAUWYD010000374.1 GCA_030616025.1 Chloroflexota bacterium | reverse complement strand
CTCTGTTGGCCCTACCGTACTGGGTTGGGCAGAGCGACAGAACGTCCATGAAGGCGAACTGGTCGAACCGCAGAGCGTTGATGATGCCGTCTATCAGTTTCCGAGGGCGGACCACCGGGAAGCGGGCTACGTAGGGCGCGCCCGCTCCACGGGCCAACGCGACGAGATCGAAGGCTTTTTCAGGATTGCCCTGAGGTGTCGTAGAGGTAATGTCTCCCTGGGGCGTAGTGGCCGAAACCTGTCCTCCGGTCATGCCGTATACCAGGTTGTTGAGGCAGAACACCTTGATGGGCACGTTGCGGCGCGCAGCGTGAATAAGATGATTGCCTCCGATGGTGGCTATGTCCCCATCGCCGCCGATGACGACGACGTTCAGTTCGGGCCTGGTTAACTTCACGCCCGTGGCGAAGGCGATCGCCCGACCGTGAGTCACATGGAGGGTATCAGCCCGGAAATGAGGGCTGGGCACCCAGGCCCCACACCCGATTCCAGAGACGAAAACCGTGCTCTTGAAATCCAGTGCTATCTCGTCTGCGGCGTGAAGGAAGGCGTTCATGAAGATGCCGTGACCGCATCCGGCGCAAAAAGGGGTTGGCTGTCGCACATACTTCTCTCTCAGAATCTCACCCATGTCTTAGTTCCTGTATAGAGCGGTGTCTCTGTGCCCAGGCGCAGACCTGGGTCTCGTCCGCGACTGACCTCACAAGGGATTGAGCTGCTCCAGGCATTCAGTGCCTCTTCCTTCCCATCAGGAAGTCACGTACCCGTCGTGGATCCATGATCTCGCCGTTGGTCTGAGACACCAAGCTCACTGGGTTGGGGGTATGCTGCTGCACGACTTGGAATATCTGGCCCAGGTTTGTCTCAGGTACGATGAACTCCTCGCACCGGCGCCCCCACTCCCTGATCAACTCTCCTGGGAAGGGCCAGAGGCTCTTGAGGCGCAGCATGCCAACGCGTTCCCCTCGCTCACGAGCCACTTTCACCGCCCACAGGGCGCTGCGAGCGGTCGAGCCATAAGCTACAACGACTCTCTGTGCGCCGTCCTCGAAATAGAGTTCGTAGTCGGTTATCTCCTCCACGTGGGCGGTGATCTTCTTGGAGAGCCGCTTCACCAGGCGCTCATGTACGTCGGGATCGGCGGTCTTGCGAATGCCATGCCGGTTGTGAGTTGAGCCGGTGATGAGCAACTCTTCACCCTCGCCAAAGGAGGGCATTGGAGGCACGCCGCTCTCGTCGTCGCTGCCGAACGGAGGCGCTCCAGGGACTTTGATCCTATCGAAGAGCTCTATCGTCTCTTCCACCTGGAAGCTCTCCCTCAGGTGTCCGGTGATGGCGTCCGCGAGGAGAATCACGGGTACGCGGAAGCGTTCCGCCAGGTTGAAGGCCTTGATGGTCAGTTCGTACATCTCTTGGACAGACCATGGGGCCAGCGCAATGATCTCTACCCCTCCGTGAGTTCCCCATTTGGCCTGCATCACGTCGCCGCTCGCGGGACGGCTGGCCTGGCCTGTGCTCGGCCCGGCTCGCTGCACGTCCACCACCACGCAAGGTGTCTCGGTCATGCACGCGTAGCCTATGTTCTCCATCATCAGGCTGAAACCTGGACCCGCCGTCGCAGTCATGCTCTTGATCCCGGCCCAGGAGGCGCCAATCACAGCCGCGATGCTTCCGATTTCATCCTCCATCTGGATGAATACCCCGTCGGTTTGCAGCAGGCGCTTGGCCATGTGTACCATTATCTCTGACGCGGGAGTGATAGGATAGCCGGCGTAGAAGCCACAACCGGCAGCAATGGCTCCCTCGGCACACGCCTCGTCTCCGATCATGTAGTGGGTCCCCGGGTCCAGGCTGCTCTGTACTGTGGTCCACCCGCCGC
>JAUWYD010000041.1 GCA_030616025.1 Chloroflexota bacterium | reverse complement strand
CGCGCCCGCCTCCAGTAGTAGGTTCCACACCTCGGCTGCCCTGTCGGGGTGAACGACTACCTCGTAGCGGAGATCCTTCTCAGTGTGACCGTGCCGGTGCACGAGGGCCTCAATGCCCTTGATGTCACCCTGCCAGAAATGCCCATCCTCCAGGTCGGTCCCTGGCCACCCGGCTCTGGACAATACGTCCGCGGATTCTGGCCCGTGCAAAGCCAGGGCCACTCGACGAGAGGCCTGATCAGGAATCTCGCCAAGGTCCTCCAAAACAGCTGGTCCTTGCACCTTGCGGAATAGGTCCTCATTGTCGAAAAGGACGTAGCCATCAGACAACCCGCGCAGCCAGGCCTTTACCTTCTCAGTGTTGGCCGGGTTCGTCAGCATCAGGTAGCGCTCACGTCCCCGCTCGTCCCCATCCTGGCGCAAGATCAGCAGATCGTCAATGAGGCCGCCGTCCTTGTCAAGTAGAAACGACCGTTGACCGCGGCCCGGGCTCAGTTCAGCCACGTTGTTGGTGCTCACCTCTTGGAGGAAGGGCCTGGCACGTTGACCACTTATCTCCAGCACTCCCATATCACTCAAGTCGAGAACAACGGCCGAACGTCTGGCTAGCTCCAGCTCCTCCTCTTGGCCTTGGTAGTGAAGAGGCATCTTCCAGCCACGCACTTCAACTAGCTCGGCACCCAACCTACTATGCTCTTCCAGCAATCTGCTGGCCTTCACGGATGAATCCCCCGGCACCCAGAAGTAATGCGGATAGCCATCCCAGCGAGTGTCCCTCTCAGCTCCGGCCGAGTCTGCCAGGTCGGCCACCTCGCGCTTCATCTCCTCCAATATCTCTAGGTCCAACTTGCCTCGTGGCAGGTCACCGGTCAGACCCGTATACTCGAAAGGTTTGATGCTCACCAGAACGCGATGAATGATCTCTGCGAGTTTGTCCATCTCCCTCGGGCCAAGGCCTCGCTGTGTGACCCAAGGGGTGCCGAGACGGATGCCACTAGCATCGGCGGCGCTCTCGTCGCCAGGGATGGTGTTCTTGTTCGTCACCAGTCCACACAGTTCCAAGATCCGGGCCGCGATCTCACCCTTTATCGGAAAACCTGTGTCCGTTTCGATGGCGTTCAGGTCTATCACCAAGAGGTGAGTGTTTGTGCCTCCGTAGGCCAGCCTCAGGCCTTGTTTCTCCAAGCCCTCGGCCAGAGCTACGGCGTTCTTCACAATCATCTCCTGAAGATGCTTGAACTCTTCCTCTTGCGCCAGTTTGAATGCCACCGCTATGGCTGCGAACTTGTTGACATGGGGCCCTCCCTGCTCGCCAGGAAAGACCGCATTGTCCAACAGCCTGGCCTTCTCCTCGTCGGTAGTCATGATCACGGCACCCCGTGGCCCACAAACCGTCTTGTGGGTGGTAAAGGTGATGACGTCTGCGTAGCCCACAGGCGTAGGATACACACCGGCGATGACCATCCCTGCGGGGTGAGCTATGTCTGCAAGGAGAATGCACCCACCCGGAACAGCGTCAGCGATCTCCCTGAACTTGGCCCAGTCAGGCGCCCAAGGATAAGACGTATAGCCAGCGATGATCATCCTCGGTCTGTGCTCAACAGCCAGCCGCATTATCTCATCATAGTCAAGTAGTTCCGTGTTCCTGTCAACCTCATAGGAGACGATTTTGTAGTTCTTGCCGGAGCGGTTGTATTCACTGCCATGTGTGAGGTGCCCGCCATGGGGCAGCGCCATGCCCATTACTGTATCACCGGGTTTGACAAAGGCATCGTACACGGCATTATTCGCCGCCGCCCCAGACAGGGGTTGAACGTTGGCATAGATCTGATCCGGTCCTATCTCATCGGTGGCGAAGCACTGAGCGCACCGCCTGCGGGCCAGCGTCTCCACGAAATGAACGTAATCGCAGCCTTTGTAGAACCTTCTGTCGCCGTAGCGTCGGTAGTAAGCCAGTTGGTGATCGAAGTCCACCAACAGCTCCTCATCATCTCTGGTCATTCGCGGGGGAGGATACCCTTCCGCGTACACATTGGTGAAGACTGAACCCAGCGCTTGCCGCACCGGCAGGGAGCAGAAGCTCTCCGAGGGAATCAGAATCAGCCTCCTGGCTTGTCGCTCCTCCTCGAAGCCGATAATCAGGTCCACGTCGGGATCCACTTCCGAGATGTCGTTACGAATCAGAAAATCTCCGAGTTCTTTCACCGGTTACACTCCTCCAGTGCAGGCAATCTCACGATCCCAGCGGCGCACAGATATCACGTTGCGGGAGAATCGGGACGGACTCGGCGACAGAATCGCTAGTCCTCTACCACCCGCCAATACTTCATCTCCTCTTCCATCCGATCCTTCATTTCCTCCGCCTGACTCCCCGGAAACCTTATGTAAAGAGCGGTTGCCTCCACGGCTACGCTGCCGTCTTTGAGACAAAGCTGCCCGCGCCCCTCAACAGTGCGCCTGCGAATCCGCGTCAGTTCGCCCATAAGGGTCAGTTGCTCCCCGATGGGAACCGGCTTGCGGAAACGCAACTCCGCCTTGGCAGTCATCATCCACGGGGCATCGTCCAGTTCCATCGCCGCTCGGCCCATGATCTCATCGAGCAAGGCGAAAGTGATCCCTCCATGCAAGATGCCTGGAAAGCCCTGGAATTCATCCTCAGGGGTGAACTTCGCCCAAACCCGATCCCCGTCGGTTTCAAAGATGATCTTCAAACCTATTGGGTTCTGCATTCCACAGACAAAGCACATGCGAGAATTGGGTTGTCGCTGCCTCATATGGAGTCCTTTCCACAACGTACCGCGTCCCCTCTGGACCCAGGGTTATGCCTCTTGGCGTTAGTGGTACTTCCCCACTACCAGGCACGCGTCCTGGCCACCCAGACCGAAGGAGTTTGAGAGGGCCACATCGACCTCAGCCTTGCGGGCTACATTGGGAACGTAGTCCAGGTCGCATTCGGGATCGGGCGTTTCGTAGTTGATGGTGGGATGAATAATCCCGCGCTCGATAGTCAAGGCGCAGACGATGGCCTCAACCGCCCCAGCTCCTCCAAACAGATGACCGATCATGGACTTGGTGGAGCTTACCGCCACCCGATACGCGTGGTCCCCGAGGACTTTCTTGATGGCTAGGGTTTCCGTGGCGTCGTTCAGAGGAGTCGAGGTACCATGAGCGTTTATGTAGTCCACCTGTCGAGGACTCACGCCGGCATCCTGCAGAGCCCATCGCATGGCTCGTGCCGCGCCCTCGGCCTCGGGATCTGGAGCGGCCAGATTGTAGGCATCGGAGGTTGCCGAATACCCCAAGATCTCCGCATAGATGTGTGCATCTCTCTTCAGAGCATGATCGAGATTCTCGAGGATCAAGATGCCGCAGCCCTCCGAGCAGACAAAGCCGTCGCGATCCTTGTCGAAAGGACGGGATGCCCCCTGAGGATCATCGTTGCGCGTCGAGAGACCGCGCATGGCCGAGAATCCAGCCAGTCCCACCTCAGAGTAGGAACTCTCCGTGCCTCCGGCGACCATCACTTCAGCTGCTCCCCGACGAATGACCTCGGCCGCTTCTCCTACCGCCTGCACCCCGGCAGCGCACGCCGTGGTAACGGTGTTATTGTACCCCTTGAGCCCAAACTGATGACAGATGTGAAATGCGGCCATATTCGGTGCCATGGTGACCAGGTAGAAAGGCGAAACCCGTCTGCCGGCCAGCAGGTTGCGCACCGCCTCATCGGTAGCACTCAGACCCCCAATCGCCGTTCCTATCAGCACACCCACCTCTTCGGGATCGACCTCATCAATCCTCAACTGGGCGTCCTCCAAAGCGCCTTTGGTGGCAGCCACGGCGAACTGGCTGAACCGGCCCATGCGCCGCGCTTCTTTGAAGTTCATGTAATCCACTGGGTCGAAGCCCTTCACTTCGCCGCCGATCTTGGTGGGGTACTTGCTGGCATCTATTTGGGTCAGACGATCAATACCAGACCGGCCCTGCACCAAGCCCGCCCAGGTCTCTTCTACGTTCAGAGCAAGGGGAGTGATGGCCCCCATACCGGTGATCACTACGCGATGACGCAATGTCAGCCGCGCCAATATCTCATCCAGCTTGGCCTCCTGGAAAGCGACTTCATCAGGCCCTCCCCCGTCGATGGCTTCCAGCTGCCTTCGCAATGCCAGCCTTACGTCGGCGGGAAGTTCTCGCAGCTTTTGCATCAGAGTGGACATAGGTCTCTCCTCACTACTAACCAGCACAACCTCACAGACCCAGGTCAGTAAGGCGTTCACCGATTGCTTGCAGCATCCCTCCCTCTACCGCCAGCCTGGCTACGCCTATGCCATTCCTTATGGCTTTGGCGTCTGAACGGCCATGACCCACAATGACCACTCCATCCACGCCCAATAGTGGTACGCCACCGACTTCACTATGGTCGAGAACCTTTCTTGCCCTCGCAAAGGCCGGCTTGATGAGCACGCCCCCAAGGGCTGTCAAGGGAGTGCGCGTGATCTCGTCACGCACGATACCCAGCAGGAACTTGCTCAACCCCTCCGAAAGCTTGATTATTACATTGCCTGTGAATCCATCGGTTACTACAACGTCGGCAAGGCCCATCGGAATGTCCTTGCCCTCCACGTTGCCGACGAAATTAAGACGGCTGGCCTTCAGTAGTTTGTAGGCCTCCTTGACCAGGGTGCTGCCTTTCCCCTCTTCCTCCCCATTGGAGACTATGCCCACCCGGGGATTCTCTATCCCAAGGGCTTTCTCCGCGTAGGTGCTGCCCATGATGCCGAACTGTAGCAGCCACTCTGGCTTACAGTCGGTGTTGGCCCCGGCATCCAAAACCACGCAGAGGCCCTCCCTGGTGGGATAGGCGGCAGTGAGGGCTGGACGCTTTGTGCCTTTGATGCGCCCGAGATGGAACAGAGCGACGGCCATCACGCCGCCCGAGTTGCCTGCAGAGTAAAAGCCCTCCGCTTCACCTCGTTTCACTAGGTCCATGCCTACTGCCATGGAGCAGTCTCTCTTGGTCTTCGCGGCACTGGCCGGCTCGTCCTCCATCTCCAGCACCTGGCTAGCATGCACGACAGACAGGCTCAAACCCGAGGTTTCGTGTCTGGCCAGTTCTGCCTCCAGCACGTCCTGTCGCCCTACCATCACCACTTCTATTCCATATTCTCTGGCGGCCCATACTCCGCCTTCAACAGTCACTTCTGGAGCGTCGTCACCGCCCATGGCATCCAAAACGATTCTCATCATCCCTCCTCTCACCACAAACTGCTAGGACCCGTGAGCCGTCGTGCACCGAAAACCAGGCCTGGCCCAAGCAGTCAATGCCATCTCTCCATCCACGACAGGCAACTCCTCAAGGTTGAATGTTCCTTCACCCTCTGTCTGAGCTAGGCCGCCTGGCTAGCCGCATTGGTGTGCGCAGCTCCTACCCACAGTGCTACGCTCCTGGGCCAGAACCGGTGCGGAGGTGCCAGCACCGCGTCCTCTTGCTCAGGTCTTCGGCACTCTACGTCGTCATTGGCTAGCATTCCATACAGGCCCTTCTGACCGGCGACGCAAATGTGCGCCGGAACAACCTTGTTACGAGCCTGCGCGACAAATCCCGAGAAGGACCGCAACCTGTCAACTGTCACCATGATGTTCATCTCTCAATCTCGCCGAGAAACCGCAGTTGACTTATCAGGAGAATACGCGGCGTCTGAGGGATGTTGCCTGGATCAGTTCCGCTCACAGCCAGGTGTCCGTCCTGAGGGATCGGGCCGGGTGTTGCCGGTCTGTAATTATAAGACGCCGACGTGTGCAGGTCAAGTCACCGCTGGGGTGGATGAAGAACGGGGCACCCTCGACGGATCGTACGTCGGCGCTGGTCTTACTAATCAGCGCTCACTTCCACGCGCAGCCAGGAGTGCGTAATAACGTCGCGAAGGCGTATGTGTTGGAGATCTGCTGAACGAAGGTCTCTCCAAGCTATTGGACGGACCAGGGCCTTGGCCCTCCTTGCGATACTGTGTGACGTTCCCCGTTCCCGTCTTGCCAGAAGGGACGAGCCGCCTTCGCACTACGTCACACCGTTTGGCCCAATCCTCGAACGCTTGACAATTGTCAAGAGATGTATTATGATTACCAGTACATTCGCAGCGTTGGCGTTGCGAACAGCATTATTGCCTCGGAGCGGAAGGGGATAGTTTATCCTGTCGGAGATCTCGGTTGCTGTCCCCACAGCGTTCGGTAGGATGACGACCGAGATTTTTGTTGCTCGGAAATAGATGCCACCACTCCTGAGGAATGCCCCAATCGTGCTATCTGGAGATCGAAACAGGAAGGAGGTGAGCAGTGATACATGAGTGTTCGACGCAAGCCGGGAGAATCTCACGAGGAGTTGTTGAGGCGATTCCGTAAGCAAGTTGCCAGCAGCGGTATTCTGGGAGACTTGAGAAAGCGAAGATGGTTTGTGTCCAAGGGCGAGAAACGTAGGATACAACGCAAAAGGGCGATACGGAAAGCCAGACAACGCCGCAGGAGAAAGCAGTGAGCGGCAAGGTCCTGATGTAACTTATGATTTCTGAGGGTGAAAATGATCTTCACGGACAAAGTACTAACATGCGCTTCGTGCGGAACAGAGTTCATTTTCGGAGTCGAGCAGCAGAGAGCGTTGGCGGCACAGGGTGAGGTCGATGAACCCGTTCGATGTACAGTCTGCGACCAAGAAAGCACGGAGACCCAGGAAGAATCGCCTCTATTGAAGGGTCTTGTCAAATGGTTCAGCAATCGAAAAGGATTCGGCTTCATCACCCGAGACGATGGCGGCGGAGATGTCTTCGTGCATCACTCGGGGATTCAAGGGGAAGATTTCAAGGCCCTCTTTGAAGGGCAGAGAGTAACCTTCGAGATCATACAGGAACCTAGGGGACCAAAGGCTGTCAACGTGGTCCCTCAGGACGAAACCTGATGCGTCTAGCCCTCCAGCATCCCAGAGCAGCCCTGGTAGTGAGTCTCTGGGTAGTCGTATCGTGACGATCAGATCGGAGTGAATCTGTCTGGACCTGGGAGCATTGAGGTGCGTCCGCGATGGATGAAAAGCAACAACAGGCAGTCAGAGAACGGTTGGAAGCAGAACTGGCAGAGACCAAGTCCGACCTTGGGCGTCTGGAGCAGAAGCTAAAGGTGGAAGTTGAGTATGGACTGGGTGAGGGGGATCCCATCATCCACGAGCGGGAGATAAACATGGCTCTGCGAAGGCGAGCGAGAAGGAAGGTCAAGTCTTTGCAGGAGGCTCTGAAGAGGTCCGAGGAAGGCACGTATGGCATCTGCGAGAGGTGTGAGGGGGAGATAAGAGCCCCACGATTGGAGGCTCTGCCCGAGGCTCGACTCTGCATCGAGTGTGCCCAGAAGGCGGGTAGATAGCGGAGAGTGAACCTACATGGCAGATGCGCACTGATCATTGGAGACGCCATCAAAGTGATGGCGTCTCTCCCTATTACGGAGCCCTGGCTAGCTTCATGTCTGAGTACGCGGTGTCGAGCAATTGGAGCCCGCGTTCTCGTTTTGGGCTGGCTATCAACGTGGTCTAGTGTTGCCAGCCTTGGAGCGCCCCAGTGACGACACGAGGCGTGCCTACGACTCGCTGTCAAAAGACATCTGGACCAGAACGCCCCATCCTGGAATCTGAAAGGAGGCTGACGTGGCACAGCAAGAGAAGGCCAGCGCGCTGGCGATTCAAGATGAACGAATCATGGCCGCCATCTCCCATGCCAGTATCATCGCTGGTGGGTTCGGCATAGTGGCGGCCGCTGTCATTTGGCTGGTCCAGAGGGAGAAATCAAGCTACGTGCGGTTTCAAGCGCTTCAGGCAACAGCGTACCAGTTCACGGGGATGCTCGCGATCCTGCTGGCGTGGGCGTGCTGGGGATGCTTCTATGCTCTCTCTTTCGTGCCCATGATAAAAGACCCGCAGGGATTCGAGGACGCACCGCCACCTATCTTCTGGATCGGCCTGGCCTCCATGGTAGTGCCTATCGTGATCATGGGATTGTGGTGGCTGTATGGCCTCTACGGAGGTCTGCGCACATTGCAGGGCCGTGATTTCGAGTACCTTGTGCTGGGTCCCATGATTGAGAGGTCTGTGCCCAAGGATTGA
>JAUWYD010000120.1 GCA_030616025.1 Chloroflexota bacterium | reverse complement strand
TTCTAGCACTACTCGTAGCCATCTGGGTTCAAGATCGGGGCATTTCTGACGATCCGTCCCAGGCGGATGCCCTCCAGATCCAAACCATAGGGTTCAAGACCTGCCTCTTCTGGCTCTCGCTGGCCATAGCCGGTTATCTGGTGATTGTGGCTCCCTGGTTCTACCGCAACTGGAGACTGATGGGCGCACCTCTGTCGAGCGCCGGAACCAAGACGATCTTCCTGCGTAGCTACGCTGACATGTTCAGCTACTTCAAGGAACTCAACTGGCAAAGCTACCTGGCCTGGGGCTGGGAAGGCATCATTCGCTCCAAGCTATCTGCCGCCATCCACAACCTCACAGTCATCCTGGGGGCGCTCCAGTTTCACCTGGCCCCTGTGGCCTTCATCGGCCTGTGGCAGCTGCGGCGCCGGAGAGAGTACACACCTTTCTACATCTACGCAGCCACGCTCTACCTGGCGATGACACTCATTTTCACCTTTCCCAGCACCCACGCCAGCATGTTGCACTCCACCGGGGCCCTGCTACCCTTCCTGTTCGTGGCCGCAATCCCCGGCATAGACACTGTGGTGAACTGGATAGCCGTTCGGCGACGCACCTGGCATCCAGGGACCGCGCGGAAGGTTTTCCGCATCGGGCTCACCGCAGTGGTGGTCATGATAAGCCTCTTTGACTACTCCCAGGCCGTCTTCCTGTCCCTCAAGCCCCTGGCCCTCGAACCGCTCTGGAACAGGGCGAACACCGGGTACTTGACCGTGTCGACGTGGCTGGATGAGAATGCCTCAGAAACGGCCCTGGTGATGCTGGTCGACCCTCCCGCCTACTACTACTTCACCCACCGTCCGGCCATCGTCATTCCCAA
The DNA here is from genome assembly GCA_030616025.1 of Chloroflexota bacterium. GTDB lineage: Bacteria > Chloroflexota > Anaerolineae > UBA7937 > B3-Chlor > B3-Chlor. Next base: position 4,102 of record JAUWYD010000120.1, on the reverse strand, counting down.
CGAGGAGATAGAAGGTATCCTCAAGGTGGCCGCGCTCTACCATGCTGACTATCTGATCCTGGAGTATGACCATGTCCTGTCTTTGGATCCAATATACCATAACGAGGCCACCCATCCTTCTCTGGAGCTGCGGCGAGAATTCAAGGATCAGAGTGGCAACCGTATCCAGATCTACGGGATAGGAAGGTGAGGATCCAATGAGGCAACTCTCGTCGTCACGCCTCCTCACCCCAATTCTGGCGCTCCTGAGTGCACTGCTCTATCTTGGATACTCTCTCCATTTCGGTTTCGTGGGATTCCCTCTCGATGACGCCTGGATCCATCAGACCTATGCTCGAAACCTAGCCCTGCATCACCAGCTCGCCTACAACGTCGGGCAGCCAAGCATTGGCTCTACCTCCCCATTGTGGACGGTCCTCATTAGTCCAGCCTATGTCCTTCGCCTGGATCACAGACTGTGGACCTACCTCCTGGGCACTGTCTTGCTGGCCTTCTCAGGCTGGATCGTTCATCGTCTCACCAGGTCCCTTTGGCCAAAGGACTCTCTCGCGCCGATACTGGCAAGCGCTTTCTGCGTTCTGGAGTGGCATCTGGCCTGGGCTGCGTTCTCCGGTATGGAGACTATCCTCTTCGTCTTCCTCTCCCTGCTGACCTTGGAACGGTACCTGGCAGGCGAAAGGCCGTTCCTGACAGGTCTCCTCTCCGGCATACTCACCCTCACCCGACCGGAAGGAGGACTACTCCTACCCCTTCTCCTTCTCGACACTCTATGGAGACGGAAGCAGGGGCGTCATCCCCTTGGCTGGCCGCAGGTGGCCGTTTCTGTCGCTTTGCTTCTGGTGGGGTTTCTCGTGCTCGTCGCGCCCTACCTCATCCTGAATCTGGCGGTGACAGGGAATCTATTCCCTAACACGTTCTACGCCAAGCAGGCCGAATACAGTGAGATCATTGCACAACTGCCGGTGTGGGCTCGCTGGGGACGGTTGGCGGCTGCGACCGCAGTAGGCGCTCAAGTGCTGTTGATCCCTGGCTTTTTGTACACCGTCTACAAGGCCCTCAGGCTCAGGGAGGGGCGAGCGGTGTTGCCTTTGGCGTGGTGGTTCATTCTCCTCACCGCATACGCGGTCAGACTGCCGGTCACCTACCAGCATGGTCGATACTTGATCCCTGCCATCCCTATCCTCATTGTGTACGGTGTCTGGGGTACAAAGAACCTGCCCAGCTTGCCGCGCATAGCGAGGCGGGTCTTATTCATCTCCATCCCAGTGTTGCTGTTCATCTTCTGGCTGCGCGGGGCCGAGCAGTACGCAGCCGATGTGAGGATCATAGATAGCGAGCTCAAAGCGACCGGGCAGTGGATCAGAGACAACACGCCACGCAACGCCCTCATTGGCGCCCATGACATCGGGGCTATCGGCTATTTCTCCGAGCGAGTTCTCGTCGACACCGCGGGCCTGATCAGCCCGGAAGTCATCCCTTTCATTCGAGACGAGACCGAGGTATTGGCCTTTCTAGAACGGAAGAGGGTGGACTACGTGGTGATCTTTCCCTCCTGGTACCCTCAGATCGCCCCGAGTTCCAAGTTGCGCCCTGTCTATCGTTCGGCCGCTCCATGGATAGTCGAAGCGGGCGGAGATAACATAGTGGTGTACGAGTCTATGTGGGACGGGCCGGGGTAAGCCTGAGCATGTAGGCATCTAGGCCAACGCCCGTCGGCAGTCAAACGAAGGTTGAGCAAAGCTTGCGCCCAAGTGACTTTGATGCTATACTTACATTGCGTGCCCGTGAACCGTCGACATACTACCCAGCGGGAGGGGATATCGTGGACAAGATCAGAATAATGATCGTGGACGACCATCCGCTGTTCCGCGAAGGACTCCGCCGCGTACTTGAGGAAGAAGAGGATCTTCTGGTCGACGCGGAGGTGGCCGACGGCGAGCAAGCCATCGTCTTGGCGCGTGATATCCACCCTGACGTCGTCCTGCTGGACATCAATCTCCCTTCCATGAACGGCCTTCAAGTCACACGAGAGATAACGGCCAGCCTGCCGGACACAGCGGTGATCAACCTTACCGCCTATCACGATGAAGAACAGATAATCCACGCCATCCAAGCCGGGGCCAGCGCCTACTATCCCAAGGAAGTAATGCCTGACAAACTCATATTCGCGGTGAAACAAGTCACCAAGGGACGATACGTCATTGGCGACAAGGTGCTCAACAAAACTGAGGTGAACTCTTGGCTGATCGAGCAGTTTGCCAAGCTGGCGCCACTGGGAGTTCCGGGTGATTCCCGCTTTGTGCCCCTGTCTGCACGTGAGATGGAAATCCTCCAACATGCGGCCAGGGGAAGTAGCAACAAGGAAATAGCGCATACGTTGCAGATAAGCCAGCAGACAGTGAAGAACCACATCTCTTCCATACTGCGAAAGCTCGATGTCAAGGACCGCACCGAGGCGGCGGTGTATGCGCTGCGCCACGGTTGGATAAGGCTGGAAGACACGAAGCCGAACGAATAGCGGCCTCCCGCAAGTTGCTCCCGCCGCAGCTCCCTCAGTCTCGGACAACATGGGAATAGGCCATGGAAGACAACGAAGAGAGACGAGATCCCCTCCCAAGCCTGGGTGACCTGCTAGAAGAAAGCAAGAGAACCTACACGCACATAAAGAACGAACTCAAAGAAACCGACGTCCTACTAGAGCAAACCAGCGGTGAGGTTCAGAAGCTCGACCAGCGCACCGCGCAGGTCGCCAACAAGGTACGCCACATAGAATCAAACCTCAGCAGCTATCCCCGTGAAGATATCAAGGAGGCGTACGCCGCCTCTCAAGCTTCTCAACTCCGCCTCATTATGCTTAGATCGCAAGTAGAACAGCTGCAAGCCAAGAAGGAGAGTCTGGAGCTTCAGGCTGAACACTTACGTAGCTTTCTGGAAATCGTTGACCAGATTCCCGGATTGGGCAGGCACATGGAAGGGCTTGCCTCCCCTGCCGCCACGGGCGACAGCGTCGTGATGCGTACTATCGAGGCTCAAGAGGGTGAGCGCCAGCGCCTGGCCAGGCAGATGCACGATGGCCCGGCTCAGTCGCTTACAAACCTGATCCTGCAGGCTGAGATCGTCGAGAAGTCCTTTGATGTGGGTGCGGACCAGGCTCGCTCTGAGCTGACAAATCTGAAGAATGCCGTGAATAACACATTTCGAAAGACGATGGATTTCATTTTCGAGTTGAGCCCCATGATGCTGGACGACCTCGGGGCGGTACCGACACTGAGGCGCTACATAGACGACTTCCAGGACAAGAGTGGTCTCAGCGTTGCTTTGGATGTGATTGGCGAAGAACGAAGGCTGGTTCCCTACGTGGAGGTCACGATCTTTCGCCTCATCCAGGAACTGCTTCATAACGTGTCGCAGCACGCCCACGCCAGCCATGTACAGGTGAGCCTGGATCTGCAGGGCTCCATGATCGGAATCAGCGTGGAGGACGATGGAAGCGGCTTTGACTTGGATGAAGCCATGGCCTCTGCCAAGGAACGGAAGACGCTAGGCATCACCACCATGCTGCAGCGGTTGGAGATGCTGGGGGGCAAGATAGACTTCGATACCAGCCTCGGACGCGGCACCAAGGTCACCATGGAAATCCCCGCCGCCTAGCCCTACTGGTACGCTTTCGGCATAGATGTGCAATCCCCAAGGGTCGAGTAGTACCAAAAGCCTATTGCTTTCCGACAGCCTTGTCTATATAATGGAACACAGATAGTACAGGTGGTCGCATCATAGCGACAGTATGGAAAGGAGGTGAACCAGTATGTTGTACTTGCCGCAAGAGGAAGGGCAAGGAATGGTCGAATATGCGTTGATATTAGTCTTGGTGGCCATCGTAGTCATTGCCATCCTGTTCCTCCTTGGCCCGCAGATCGGCAATATCTTCAGCCGTATCACCAGCGGCCTCGTGAGTGCAGGCTAGTATCCAGACAGTACCAACCTTGTCACGAAAAGAGCCCTGTCGAAGATAGGGCTCTTTTCATATGGGAGCCTTCCCTGATTCGGAGCGCCGCGCTATTCCCGGTCTGGCCTCCACACCCACGCGCAAAGCCTTGCGGAT
>JAUWYD010000043.1 GCA_030616025.1 Chloroflexota bacterium | reverse complement strand
TCATCAGTTTCGCCCTGTACCAGCCCCAGGGATCGTTCCGCCAGTTAGGGACCCACTTATCGTACCACTCGCGCATGAGGCCGACCGGTTGCACCTTGGGGGTAGCGTGCTCGGACATGCGAAGGAGCCAATAGGGCGACGGGTCGGCCCAGAAGAAGGTGTACTCCTTGTCGATCCAGGTCTGGGGAAGGCCCTGCATGGCCATGGCGGCAGAGAACTCGGCATAGTCGAGGCCGCGCTTGCGGCCCATGGCGAAGATGGCGCCCTCGGTGGGGATCTTGGGGCGAAGGAGCTGATTCCAATGGTAGCGCATGGGCCAGGCCAGAGCGCCATCGAGGAAGGTGCCGTAGATGGCTTTGGTGATGCCTTCGAAGCCCGCGCCCTGGGCGATGAAGGCAGACAGTTGGGCGGCGCCGACCCAGTTGAGGGTGGGAATGGCGTTGAGGGCGGCAGAGACGAGGTGGGCGCCGGTGCCAGCGGCGATGGCCCGGCCGTAAAGGTGGCCTGCTACAGCCAGGGACCGGGAGGGATCGAGAGCCAGGTCGGTGCCAGCGATCTCGGCCGCCTCATTGAGCCAGTCCCCGGGTATGGCAACAAACTGGTCATACCAGCCGCGGATCCTCTCTCCTAGATCCTGGATAAAGTCCTCGGCAGCATCCCCGACGGTTTTGGGCATTCGAGGCCAAGAGTCGTCAAATGCCTGGACGAGCTGCATCCCGAGCGCAGCCATAGGAGGAGCGGTGGGGCCCGGCATGAGGGGGGGCAACATAGTGACGAGCTCGTGCAAGCCGGAGTTGAGAGTGACGATACCCTGCCAGACTTGATTGATGCCCGGCACCACGATCCCCACGAGGACCTGGTGTACGGGTGTGACCACGTTGAAGATCTGAGCGATGCCCGGCACGACGGTGTCCACGAGGACTTGCTGGGTGGGTATGACCACGCCCAAGATTTCCTCGGTGCCTGACACCACGGTCGCCTCGATGACCTGCTGTACGGATTGAAGCCCTACCAAGACTTGATCGATGCCCGTAACCACGATCCGCTCGAGGGCCTGGAGGGTGGGTACGACCACGGCCAAGATCTCCTCTGTGGTGGGCACCACTTCCTGCACGAGGAGCTGGTAGGTAGACTGAACGCCATCGATGACTTGAACGATCCCGGGAAGCACGTTCCCCTCGAGGACCTGACGTGTGGGTATGACCACGCCCAAGATCTCGACTCCCGCGGGCACCACGGTCTCCACGAGGAGCTGCTGTGTGGATTCGACCCCACCGATGACTTGAGCGATGCCCGGAAACACGATCTGTTTGAGGGCATAGTAGGTACGGTTGACCAGGGCCAAGATTTCCTCTCTGGCGGGCACGACTTCATACTCGAGCAGCGCCCGCACATATTGGACCCCACCCCAGACTTGAATGAGCCCGGGCACCACTTGCTCGACGAGGAGCTGGTGCGCGGGTACGACCACGCCCAAGACTTGATTGATCATGGGCACCACGTCCACCGTGAGGAGCTGGAGGCTAGATTGGACATCCTCCAAGACTTGAGCGACCCCCGCGCCCAAGACCTCGCTCTGGTAAGTGCTGACATTGCGGACGCGGTCTCTGACGTCAACGATCCCCGCGGACAAGACCTCGGTCTGGTAAGAGCTGACATCGATGACCCGGTCTCTGATGCCAACGAGCGCCCCGGCCATGACCTCGGTCTGGAAAGAGCTGACACCGACGACCCGGTCTCTGACGCCATCGATCTTCGCGTCGGTGGTGTAGGTGAGGTGATCGCTTAGACCCCACAGGTCCACCTGGATATCGACCTGCCGGGGCATGATAGTGCTCACTTGACTGGTACGAATATCTGCGACCAGTTGCCCGACAGTCGTGAACCAGAGGACGGGGACGGGCCAGAAGCCAGCTGGTGTGGTCATATGGGGCCCCCTTCGGGTGCACCTTCGGGCCGCAGTAGCGGCACCTTCGGCTAGACCTCGATCTCGAGGGCTCCCCCTCGCTCTACGGCCCTGGCCCTCTCGCGGAGTAGAGCTGCGACCCGCTCGGCGGTATCCTCCTCGAGGGGCACACGGATGTTGACGGTTTGGAAGGCCTCGTCCATGTAGACGTAGTTCACGTCGATCTTGTCACGGCGAGCGGGGTCAGTGGAAGGGTACTCGTTTCGGGCGACTCGTCTGTACTTGGGCATGGAGGACCTCCTCAGGTCTCTTGGCGTGTCTTGGTGCCAAAGTAGTAGCCGACGATGGTGCCGACGATGGCTGCAAGGATCTCGGGGACGGGGCGGCCGACGATGGCAAGATAGCATATGACCCCGAATCCGGCAAGGGCCATGGCGCCCTGGATGAGGGCAGAGGTCTTGAAAAGGTCGATGAGCTTGTCGCGCATGGGTCCTCCAGGGGGCGATTTGCCCAAAGGGCATCCTAGTGACACGAATCGCCCCTACCCTAGGGTTCGTTCTGGGTCACGATCACGTTGTCGATGTACATGTCCATGTCGCTCCCAATCGCTCGCTCCAGCAGCGCCCACATGTCGATGTCTGTGTATGCGCCACCCCCGGCATTCCGCGCCAGTATCCCTGCGAGCGAGTAGCGAAGCTCGTTGAAAATCACCCGCACGTACTGGTGTGTCACCATATCGACGACCAGTTTCATGGTGTGGCGAAGGTAGTCTGTGGGGAACGTCCACACTCCGGCAGCGAATGGTCGATAGATTCCTCCACCGTCGTAGTACCAGAGCTGTCCGGTCGCCGGAGTGTACCGCAATATCGCCTGCCACACAATGGCTCTATCTACCCAGTACAACTGCAAGCGCCACGGGTCAGCATCCACCTGTACGGAGAAGGTGAACTCGCCCCCAATCCAGCTTGGCTCGGTGTAGGGAACTACTATGTGACCCCCTTGTTCTCCAGCGTTCGTGCCAGCACTGGTCAAGATCACCGAGTACGCTCCCTGTTTCGAGTGCCCCGTGCACAATCCTGTATTGCCTGCTACCACTGTGTTGTAGCGGATGAACTCTCCGAACCCATCTCTGAAGTCCACGGCCGCACACACGTCACCTCGCCGATCAAACCGATGGGGACTCCCGAGACGTACCACGGCTTCTCCCAGGTCGTCCAGGCCATAGGTTATGTTTTTGGGGCCGACGAGGCCCCAGTCAGGTGTTCCGTGGGGCATCTCACATCCTCACGTTTCCAGGGTCATGATGTAGCCGGTGAGAGTGACCTTGCAGATATCGCCAACGAGCGATCCGAGAAAGTAGCAGCGGACGACATCGTTCGGATGGAGGTATATGTGGCATTGAAGGCTGTACCATTCGTCGATGGCGGCTGCCTTGAGTTCGGCATGGATCTCGAAGTTTGCGGCACCACGGCGGATCTGCATCTCGACACCCGTGGTCGCATTGGAAAGATCACGCGCGTGAACGGTGGTGGGGCACCATATGTCACCGGCAGCGGGAGTGTCGCTGTCAACGTATCCATCTGCCCCGCTGACGGCGACTTGACGAGCCGTGAGAAGTGCCCGGTTGTAGCTGAATAGCTGATCCTCGCCCCGCACCTGGACCGTGCCGTCGGTGTGACCACGGACCGCCCTGTACGCCGTACCATCCCAGACCAGCGGAGTCCGGGGACTTGGTACGTGGGCTGGGAGTATCTCTGGCATACTCAGCCTCCCCTCAGAATGCCCAGGGCCTCGAGGGTGCGCTCAAGCGCCTCCAGCTCCCCGGGGGGCGGGGCAGGCTCGACGAGGACCATGAAGGTGGGCGTGTGAGGATAGAAGTCATCCTCGTTCCAGGTCTTGACCACGAACTCAAAGGGCTCGGCAGTGAGCGGGAAGCGATCGGCGAAGGAGAACATGAAGCCGTCCCAGTGAAAGGAGTCGGCGGGGCTCCAGGGCCAGACCGGCAAGCCCTGGTGCCAGACCTGGAGATGGCAAAGGCCGAAACACCCCTTGGGGAAGCCCACCCAGGTCCGGGTGACCATGCCGGGATAGACTCGGCAGCGGGTGACGATGGGTGCACTGTGGGGCGTGTTTGCGGGCGTCGGGCACTCGACCTTGTAGAGCACGGTCCCTACCGATCGCAGCCAGAGGCTGTCCTAGGGATTAAGGCGATGCGTATGGATCAAGGAAGAACCCGGTGACGTTCATGTGGACGTGATCGCCCTCAGCCGAGCCACCGTCGTTGGCGGTGACCCTGAACCGGGCGACGACCTGGTAGTCTGAGAGAAGGGTGTAGTGTGGGTGCGCCCAGTACCAGTACCCGGCAGTGGCGAGGGTGACGGTACGGCTCCAGGTGATGTGGCTCCCGATCATGAACCCGATGTCGACGATGGCGGCTGCGCTGGCCTCGTTCATGACGGAGACGTTGTCTATGAACATGACCGACTGAGTGGGACGGCCGGCTCTGGTGGGTTGCGCCGCCTTTGGGGTGGCCAGGATATTGTTCGGGGCAGCTCTCAGGTAGTCGTCTACCTCATGGCTGAAAGGGTCGCGTATCTGGGGCATTCCCTACCTCCTACTCACTCAGACAGGGACCGCCGGCAGCGGGGATGGCTGAAACACCCCGCCGCCAGCGGTCCACAGGAAACTGAGAACCCATGGGGCTCAGGCATGGGTCGCTCAGTACGGATGTGCTTGCTGACAGACTATCTGGGTAAGGCCGTACCCGACGGAATCCTCTAGCGTATCTATCGCATGAGTCAGGATCAGGCGCAGGTTGCCCATAGGCGCGACCTCGAGCCAGTCCATCGGATCGTCCTGATCCCCGAAGGGATAGCAGAAACAGTCGAGGGGCGTGCGGGTCGTGGTATGGAAACTGCATTGGATTCGTCCATCTTCAGAAGGCTGGAAACCGTTGAAGTCCCTGACATCGACGTGATAGATGTTCCCAAGCCAGTTGTTCGGACTGACAAAGAAGCTGCCGGTGTTGGAGATGACAACACCGCTGCTCAGACCACCACTCAGATGCTCGCGGTGGGCTACGTCTTCTACCCAATTGAACCCGTGCAGCTGCACCTCGGTGAACCAGTTCTTCATCAAGCGGATAAAGTCGTCTCCTCTGTGATCGAAGGGAATCCACTTGTCCTGATCCTGGGACAGCTTCAGGTGCGCGACCATCGATTGCATCCGAGAACCGAACTCATACGACCGCACCAACAGCTTCCGGTGAGGAAAGTCCACGGGCAGCCAGGTGATCTCATCACCAGCGCCAGTTGGGGTGTACTCTTTGATCTCCTTGGTCATGAAGTACCCACGCGGTCTTGCACCTTCCTCCATGATCTTGGCCCAGACGGTGATGTAGATTGGGTGGTCGGAGTCAACCTTGTAGGTGCCCTGCTGGTTGTCTTCTCGCCACTCCGAGTCCCAGGTGATGCGGATTTGCGGATTCCTGAACTTCCTGGGATCAAAGATCCACTCAGGATCGACGAGAGAACGCCCGAAGTGGATGGGGAAGACCCACCGTGCGACCTCTCCCCACTTCTCCACGTGATTGTGAAACGGCGCATACCCCAGATCGAAACAGGACATGGCGAAAGCCTGCGCTCCGTTCAGGGCAAAGATCACCTCGCTCCCGTCGATGATGGCAATCTCCCGGATCATGTACGGCATCGGTGAAGGCCAGAACCAATCAGTGGTGACACCGCCTAGAGGGTTAGTCTCGATACGGAAGTCGATCTTGAACTCGGTTACGGGGTCGACGATGTTGATCGGGAAGGTCCAGGTCAGCGCCGGGGTGATGAAGGTGTGTTGATCGTCGAGAACTGCGTCTCTGATCTTCATGGTCTATCCCTCCTACGCCCCACGTCTGGCGAGCCCGATGGCCTGGAGACCGCGCTTGTTGGCGATCATCTTGGCCTCGCGCTCGGTGTCGGTGCCCACGGGCATGCCGTCGATGGTGGAGCAGAGGGCGAGACGGGCCTCCCGGAGCTCTGTCACACGGCGCTGGATCTTGGCCCTGCGTCTCTCCACGCCACTGGTGTAGACGGCTGCCCCTCCTGCTTGGATGGTGGCAATCGTCTCGGACTCATCGACCAGGGCCATGCCGCCTGCCCAGAGATCCTTGGCCAGGACCTGCTCCATGGAGGTGCGATAACGCGCCCGGCTGGTCTCCTTGAGGGCCTCCTCCTTGAAGTTCTTCTTTGGGCGGGTGGTCCGGGCGAGCCACTTTGCAGCGTTGTCTCGGGCGCCCTTGATCTGTAGCTCGGTCCAGTCAGACGCAGATGGGAGCCGGGGGCCCAGTTGAATCGGGTTCCCGGACGGGCGGCCCTCCTCGAGCTCCTTACGGAACTCGGGCTCCTCCGCCATGACCTGCATGGTGGCCTCGATCGCAAGGGCCATGTCCTCGATCGAGGGAAGGAAAGGGAGTGCGTTCTCTGCCACGGTGTACCTCCTCCTGCAAAAGCGGGGCCGCTGGCCGGGACAAGATTGCCCACGACAGCGGCCTTCACGGTTCAAGACTTGCCTCTAGTATAGCACAGCCGTTCGCCTCTGTCAAGACATCCGGGGAGACTGGATCTTGACAGCCGTACAATTGCACGGTATAATGTCTGTAGGAGGGGATATGGCCAAGAGCAAACGAGGCTACACGGCGTGGGAGATCATGATGATCGGGGAATGGGTCGCGCAGACCTTCGACGATGTGGAGTGGCAGACGAACATGCGGCTGGGGTCGCTGACCCCGAGGAACGACCAGGGGCGCTTCACCGTGGAGGAGCTCCGGCTCCTGGGGGTGTGGAGGCGGCGCGTGGACGCTGTAGTCTTTCTGCCTGACAGGCTCCTCCTAGTCGAGGGGGTCCTACGTTCCGACCCGGGCAAGGTGTCCACCCTCAATCTGTATGAGATGCTTGTGCCTCAGACGCCCGAATTGAGACCATACAGACACTTGCCAGTGCAAAAAGTGCTCCTTTACTGCATCGAGGACCCTGTTCTCAACATATTGGCCCAGAAGGACGACATTTTGCCGATCCAGTTCGTTCCGTCATTCTTCGACGAATGGTTCGACAAACTGGCACGAAGAAAAAAACGCGCGCCGCGCTCGACATGAGAGGAACGGGAGTAGGGAGAGACCTTTGGAATTGTTCGGTGCGGCGCGGTCGGGGGCGGCACGGAAAAGTTCCAGGCACACGAGATCGCCCCGGAAGGGGCAGGAGGGTGAAAGATGGCAGAGCTCGAGCGGCCGTATGAGATCTATGAGTGGAAGGATGGCGAGAGGAGGGAGTTCACGATCGAGAGGTGGGAGGAGGGCGACCTGGAGATCCACCCCCGGGATGGCCGCCCCCCAAAGATGATCAAGGTGCTGAGGATCCACGTGCCGGTGGAGGAGAAGCCCGAGTTCCCCCACTACTGGGACCTGACCAGTAGCCGACTGTTCGCGCAACTGAGAACGATCCTGCGGACGCGCTGGCGGAGGGGACAACGGGTGCAGGTGACAGCGATCGGAAGGGCGCCGCGCACCCACTTCAGTGTGACGTGGATCCCAGAGGCGCTGAGATGACCAGGTGGCAGATCTTCCTCGAGACTGCGGAGATCTGCACGCTCCCGATCGGCATTGTGCTGTTGCTGGCGAGCATTGCGGGGCTGATCTGGGAAGTGATCAGGGGGTAGCGAAAGCGAGGGTATGGGGTGATGGGGGAGCCGAGCCTCCTGGTGAGGAACCTCAAGTGCTGCTTTGCAGCCGTGGTCATGGGAATGGCGATCGCGCTGGCCTGGGTGGTGAGGAAGCTGTGGCCAAAGTAGGGAAGAAAGCAGAGCGCCTTGGCTTTGTACTCACGGCCGTTGAGAGACGGGCACT
>JAUWYD010000322.1 GCA_030616025.1 Chloroflexota bacterium | reverse complement strand
CCGCAACTATTCCGAGGAACTGCTCGTAGGCCTCGTCCGTGATCGCCTGCCAATGCTCGATCTCTTCCTCTGTAGGTTCCCGATATGGACTCAGTTCGTCCTTCATCGACCCGCTCTTGATGACGAACATTTCTATCCCTATCTTGTCCAGCAGTTCCTCGAAGTTCGGCAGTGTGGAGATGACGCCGATGCTACCGGTAAGAGTCGTGGGATTGGCGACGATCTTGGTCGCGGCAGCCGAGATGTAGTAGCCTCCCGAGGCGGCCATATCGCCCATGGAGACAACGACGGGCTTTTCTATCTCCAGGAGAGCCCGATAGATCTCGTCAGAAGCCACAACCCCGCCACCCGGGCTGTTCACACGCAGCACTATGGCTTTGACCGAGGGGTCATCCTCCGCGAGGTGCAAACGTTCGATGATGGATTCTGAATAGGAGTTGCCCGAGGATGAGTAGAGCCAGTCCCCCCCTTTCCCTGAGACAATCACTCCCTCGACTCTCACTATCGCGACCGCGTCTCTCGACGCTCTGGCTGTGGTTCTCCCTCCGGAGAGTGACGCCGTGCCCATCCCTACGCAGGTCAGCGACGTGATCACGCAGAGGAAGACGCCCACTCCGGCAGCAATCCAAATCCATTTTCGTCTACTCATGGGCCGCTTCCTTCCCCACCCAGACCATGGTGGCACCGATCCAGCGAGATGACCGCAGTTGTACCCCAGGCACTCCCCGACGGCTCGCGCTGTGGATTGTAACACATCTGGATTCACAAACCAACCGTGCTTGGTTTGTTGCAGATGGGTGCCCTCTTGTGGTAGGATAGTATGGTGCTCGAAGTGGAGGAATGCGTATGACTGAAAGTCGAAGCGCTGTGCGGCTTCTCTGGCGTTATTGCCTGACGATTGTGATTGTCTTCGTAGTGCTTCTCGTCCCCCTCAGCGGGTGCGCCGGAGCCAAGCGGATCGCCGTGGAAGTGGATGGCGCAAGGCGCATTGTCGAGACTCAAGAGGACACGGTGCGTGAAGCGCTGCAGGAAGAGGGGATCACTCTGGAGGCGCTGGATACGACCGAGCCGCCTCTGTGGGAGCCTGTCAGCGATGGGATGACCATCCTCGTCACCCGCGTACGGGAGGAAGCCGAGGTAGAGAGGAAGGTTCTCCCCTACACTCGGCAGGTGCTCAGGGATGAGGCGTTGGACGAAGGAGAGACGCGCCTCATGCAGTTGGGAATGAACGGCGAGGAGGAGGTCACCTACCTGGTTACCTACGAGGACAATGTTGAAGTGAATCGTATTCCATCCGCCAGGAGGGTGATCCAGGAGCCGGTGGATGAGATCGTCGTCATCGGGGTGAGTGGAGCGTTACCTTCTGTGCCCATTAGCGGAACCATGGCCTATGTATCCAACGGCAATGCCTGGATGATGAGGGGCGGCAGTGGAGGCAAGCGCCCCTTGAGCTTCAGCGGCGACCTCGATCAGCGAGTCTTTGCGCTGTCACCTGACGGAACGCAGCTCCTTTTCAGCCGCAAGATGGAGTCAGAGGATGAGGCATCAGCGCCGCTCAATGGCCTCTGGGTAGTGGGGACCGTTGTCGTGGACGATGACCCGCGCGCTCTGGGCATCGAGGGTGTGCGATATGCTGAGTGGTCTCCGGATGGTACGCGCATCGCCTACTCCACGGCGGAGCGGATCAGTGGCCGACCAGGTTGGAGAGCAAACAACGATCTCTGGATCGCATCTGCGGATGGGCGCGACAAGGCTCAAGTGCTACCTGTTTCGTCTGGTGGTATCTACGGATGGTGGGGAACCGAGTTCTCCTGGTCTCCCGACGGCCGCCTCTTCGCCTTCGCCGATGCAGACCAGATAGGGGTGCTTGACCTGTCCACGGGCGAGGAGCAGAAGTTGTTGGACTTCCCGGCGTATCTCACCTACGGGGACTGGGTTTGGGTGCCTTCCCTGTCCTGGTCTGCTGATGGCCGCTTCTTGGTTTGCACTGCTCATGCTACCTCCACGGCAGAAGGTGAGGTGGCCGCGGAGAGCCCCATTTTCGAGATCTGGACCTTGAGTATCGATGGTCAACTCCAGGCCCAATTGGCTGATGAGGCCGGCATGTGGGCCTCCCCGGTGTGGTCACCTGTTCAGTTTACTTCGGGGGATGAGCGGAGAAGCCGCGTCGCATATGGTTTGGCTCAGAACCCCTTGGATTCCCAGGCCAGCAGGTATGATTTGTACGTCGTGGACCGCGACGGGAGCAATGAGACGAAGCTGTTCCCCTTGCACGGGGAACTGGGCCTGGAAACTCCTCAGTTGGCCTGGTCACCCTGGGCCGACGAACTGTTGCTGGTCTGGGACGGCAATCTCTATGTCCTTGGCTTGAGCAGCGGCGCGCTGCGGCAACTCACCGCCGCTACCGGCAGCAGCCACCCGCAGTGGG
>JAUWYD010000347.1 GCA_030616025.1 Chloroflexota bacterium | reverse complement strand
CCGCACTCAACTCAGCGATCAGATCATCGTTCAAAGCCTCGAGGATCTGCTCTTCGCTCACAGCCTTCATCTATCCGTGCCTCCTTCGCTTCTGCAGGAAGACCCAGCTGGTAATCGGCCAGTCGGCGAACTGCCTTCCTGAGGAATAGTACACCCTCCGCTACGTGGAGTCAAGCACACTAGCCAACTTCGCCTAAGTCCCCTGGCCTACGTGCCAGGGCCTTCCCCGCTGATGCGCGCTTGCAGGACACGGTCCAACGCATCTTCGTCCCACCCCACGTACTCCTTGTGGCCGGCAACGATGAAAGCTGGGTAGCGTCGCACCCAATAGCGCACCGACTTGACGAAGCCCTCAATGGACTGGGGATCGATGACCTTGATGCGGAGAGCATCCCCGTAGCGATGAGCCAATTCGAACAACCAGTCCGACAGCCGCTCAAAGTCCTCCTTGAGGTCAGGGGGGTATTCGTCCAGTACCTCCTTGTGCACCCGCGGGCCCACCTCTGTCTGTGCAAAGATAACCTCGCAATGGGAGCAGTGGCGCAGGTCCGTGAGCACCGGCGCAATGACCTCTACCGATATGGGAGTCACTATTCACCTCTCTCCTGGCCTTGACAGGAGAACGGGAGAGCCCAAAGAAGGCTCTCCCGTCATCGTCGACCTTGAGCTGATACTCCTCGCTAGGCTTCGCCCGGCGCCTCCTTCTGCGCCCGCTGGATAGCCTGCCAGCCATCCACAATCAACACGAGTGCCGCCACCACCAGCACCACGCAGATGAGCCCGATCAGGCCGGAGGCAATCGCGCCCTGAGTGTTCCCACCCGCCAGAGCGGCCGGCAGCTTAGTGGCCAGGTTGGTGAAAGCCACATAGAGCAGCGCGGCGATAGTAGTGACGATCATGAAGATCGCGGGATACAACGCCCAGGCGTGCTTTCTGCCCTCCGACATCAGCCACAGCGAGACCAGCAGCAGGGCCAGACCAGCCATCAACTGGTTAGAAGCTCCGAAGGCCACCCAGATGGTCAGCCAGGGGATGATCCACACGAAGAGAAGCGTCAGGGCCAGCGCCACGATACTTCCCACGTGCACGTTCTTCATCACCGGTATCGAGTCACCTAGCATCTCGGCGCTGGCCACTCTCATGAAGCGCACCACCAGTTGCATGATGGTGATAGCCATGATCACCAGGAAGACCGAGCCGTAGGCCGTGCCAAACTCCAAAGGGACGCCGATGTGGTTTAGGAAATTGGCCAATCCGCCGGCGAAGACCGCCAGCGCCCCACCTGCGTCCTTGAATCCCTGGTAGCTGCCGTAGGCGACTGTGGCGGTCAGGAAGGCCATGATCGCGAATCCCGCTTCCATGAACATGGCTCCGCCGCCCACCGGCAGCGCATCGGTCTCCTTCTCCAGTTGGCGAGCCGTGCCAGAGGTGGACACCAGGCTATGCCAGCCGGAGATGGCGCCGCAGGCGATGGTGACGAAGAGCATGGGCCACAACGGGCCGATGGCGGTGGTGAAACCAGTGAAGGCCGGAAAATCGCCCATTCCCGGATGCCAGATCACCAGGCCGACCACACCGCCTAGCATCCCCAGCGTGACGATCCAGAAGGACACGTAGTTGACCGGCTGGGCGAAGGACCAGATGGGCAGCACCGCGCCCAGGTAGCAGAACACGATCATCAGCAGGGTGCCGATCACCGCGGCCTGGGTATTGCCCAGGAAGAAGACGGGCGACTCCGCACCCCCGTAGAGGGCCGAGAAGATGCCGGACACGGCCGGCAGCGTGCCCACCCAAATGCCCACGAAGGTCAGCGCGACGGTGACCACGGTGGTGAGCATGATGTTCTGCTTCCACTTGTAGGTCATCTGGCCCGCCAGCACGCCCATCACAACTAGAGCGATCATCCCGAAGGGCACCTCCGGTTTGACCATCAGCCCCTTCCCCACTGCGTTGCCGAAGGCCCCCATGATCAGCAACAGGTAGAAGTAGATGAAGACCATGAGGATGGTACGCGCGCGGGGCGAGATGAGTTTGTAGCTCAGAGCGCTCATGGTCTCCCCATCGCGGCGCACGCCCATGATCATGGCACCATAGTCTTGCACCCAGCCGATGAGGAACACGCCCCC
>JAUWYD010000061.1 GCA_030616025.1 Chloroflexota bacterium | reverse complement strand
GCGCCAACGATAAGGGCATCGTTCATGGAGGAACCCTCGTAGGGTCGTGACGCTTCGTTCCAGAGTTCGCTCCTCGTTATAGACTGGGATCACCACATCAACCGTTATCTCATGCTCATTCTCGGACATACTGTCCCTCTTCCGGTCTACAATCCAATTATAGCAAAAGAAAGGGTCTCGCGCATTCACGCGGTCTTGCAGGGCGCTCACCCTTCTTGTATAATTCAAGAAGGCCTTGATCCAGGGGTAGCATCGTGGTCCACCGAGCTGAGGAGAGAAAGTGTTCGGACGAGGAAGAAAGATCGAGCAGAGCCTGACACGCACGAGGCGCTCGTTCTTCGGACGTATCGGCAAGCTCTTCGCTCAGGACGAATTGGACCACGAAGTCTGGGAGGAACTTGAGGGGTTGCTGATTCGAGCGGACGTGGGGGTGGGAGCGACCATCGATCTTGTCCAGGCTGTGCGCGATCAAGCTCAGGCGAAGGGGCTGGAGAAGGCTAATGTCGTTGAGGAAGCGGTGCGGCAGGAGCTGCTGCGCATGTTGGGTCCGGGGGCTACTCGGCCAACCTATACGCACGACGCTTTGTGGATCATCCTGGTAGTGGGGGTCAATGGCTCCGGTAAGACCACCAGTATCGCTAAGCTGGCTCGGTACCATCAGCAACAGGGACGGAATGTATTGCTGGCCGCAGCAGATACCTTCCGGGCCGCGGCCGCAGAACAGTTGAAGGTATGGGGGCAAAGACTGGACGCCGATGTTGTCGCTCATCAGCCTGGTGCGGATCCTGCTGCGGTAGCATACGATGCGATTCAGGCTGGCCAGGCGCGGGGGGCCGACACCTTGATTGTGGACACAGCTGGACGTTTGCATACCAAGTACAACCTTATGCAGGAGTTGGTAAAGATCCACCGAGTGATCAAAAAGCAGATTCCACGAGCACCCCAGGAGACGCTCCTGGTACTAGATGCAACGATGGGACAGAACGCCCTCTCCCAAGCAAGGACCTTCAAAGAGACTGTGGATGTCAACGGCATCTTCCTGGCCAAACTGGATGGTACCGCCAAGGGAGGTATAGTATTCGCGATTGCATCCCAGTTGGGCATTCCCATCCGATATGTGGGGACCGGCGAAGAGTTGGACGATGCGGCGGAGTTTGATGCCCAAGAGTTTGTAGCAGGGCTGTTTGAGGAATCATCACATCCAACCGTGTAGGTTGAGAATTGTGGAGGTATGCGTGGAAGACCTTGTTGACGGATTGACATACATTGAGCTGCGGATAGACAAGATCAAGGAGGGTCTTTGACCTGGCTGCTAAGGAGAAGGAGATCCATCAGCTGGAGAAACGGCTGATGCAGCCGGACTTGTGGTCTGATCAGATAGAGGCACAGGAAGCGACCCGCAGACTATCTACTCTGCAAGAAGAAGTTGAGGAATGGAGCGGCCTGGCGCAGCGAGCCCGGGAACTCAGTGAACTCCTCGATTTGGCCTCAGACGAGGGCGACGCATTGCTGCAGACAGAGATACGGGCAGACGTGGAGCAACTGAGGGCGGATCTGCATCGGTCCGAGTTCCGTTTGCTCTTCCAAGGGGAGTATGGTAGCAATGACGCCTTGGTGGCGATCCATGCCGGTGCAGGAGGTACTGACTCTCAGGAGTGGACAGAGAGACTGCTTCGCATGTACCTCCGGTGGGCCGACAGCCGAGGATTCAAGTCTCGCGTGGTTGACAGCTCTCCGGGGGAGGAGGCTGGCTTCAAGAGCGTAACGGTGGAGGTAGCAGGTCGCTACGCCTACGGCTATCTCAGAGCCGAACGGGGCGTGCACCGCTTGGTGCGTCTCTCGCCCTTTGATGCCGCCCACCGTCGTCATACTTCGTTCGCTCTGGTGGAAGTGCTCCCCAGCATCGACGATGCTACTGAGATTGACATCGACCCCAATGACTTGCGGATTGATACGTTCCGCTCAAGCAGCGCAGGTGGTCAACACGTCAACAAGACCGATTCAGCGGTGCGCATTGTGCATGTCCCCACGGGAATCGTAGCCACCTGTCAGAATGAGCGCTCCCAGGCTCAGAACCGTGCGATGGCCCTCAAGGTAGTAAAAGCACGCTTGCTGGAACGTGAATTGCAGCAAAGGGAAGACGAACAAGCTCGATTGAAAGGGGCGCACGTATCCGCCGAGTGGGGGAACCAGATTCGCTCGTATGTAATGCACCCCTACAGGATGGTCAAGGATCACCGCACCGGCCACGAACGTCGTGACATTGACGCTGTACTGGATGGCGATCTCGATGACTTCATAGAGATATACCTAAGATCGACGATAGACCAGCCCGAGATGGCGCAGGGACAGTAGGAGTTGTCTCAGGCAACAATAGCCCTTTCCCATCAGAAAGGGCTATTGTCGTGAATGGGGTCGGATCAGGTAGGCTTCAGGTATGAACCGACGGTAACCAGTGCACGAAGCGGGTGTCGGCCTGTGACATGGACGGTGCGATGGGCCGCGTCGTGGGCGCAAATGAGGATTCCTGCCCAGACTTCGGCCGCTGGGAGACAGCTCTAGATGGACAAGACTACTGTGAGGAGAGGAGTCGCCGCCCTCGTACTGATTCTGTCGGTGGCGCTTTCGGCTTGCTCAGGGTGGTTGGACTCGGAAAAGGATGCGATTCGCCGCGCCGTGGTCGCGCATGAACTGGACGAGCGAGGGCTTCGGGTCGACGAACTCATCGTCCGACTGTCCCCTGGCGAGTTTCGCGCGGATTTTGGGTATGGTAGCAGGATCGTATGGCTCGTTGGCACACAACATGAGAGGCAACACCGTGAGGGAGAGTACTTCAGGGTGCTTGACCCAAAGCTATCCTACTTGTTCCTCCAGGATGTCACCTTGGGTGTATCTCAGAATCGGGCGACAGTGGGGATTGTACTGTACTTGGGAAGTGGGAAACCGACCACGAAAGTAATAGGTCTACACAAGAGAAATGGTGCATGGGAGGTGAGTTCGCAAGAGGTGCTAGAGACAGAGGAGGCCCCCGTGATGTCCCTGGGTTGCTCTACAGACAGGAAAGGAGTCGCAGCCACAGCTTGGGTGAAGAGCACCGCTGTCGAACCGTGGTGGTTTGTCAAGCAGACATGATGGTGGATCCAACGGATGTCGTGCCACGTACGCAGGAAAAAGGAGCGAATAGCCGAATGCCTACCCTTCTCCTAAGAAACGCCAGTCTCGTGGTCACCATGGACGAGCAACGTCGCGAGATACAGGATGGCGCCGTCTTGATAAGAGACAATGCCATTGAGGCTGTCGGGCCGACCAGTGACCTTCCAACGGAAGCAGATAGGGTAATCAATCTCAGGGGAAAGATGGTGCTCCCAGGCATGATTAACACTCATCACCATCTGTATCAAACGCTCACCCGCTGCCTTCCTTCGACCCAGGACGCGTCTCTCTTCTCCTGGCTGCAAGCTCTCTACCCCATCTGGGCAAAGCTGACGCCGGAAGCTGTCTATGTCAGCGCCCTCGTCGGCATGGCCGAGTTGGTGCTTTCGGGTTGCACCACCACAGTCGATCAGCTCTACATCTTCCCCAATGGGGTCAGGCTTGAGGACGAGCTTTGTGCTGCCCAGGAATTAGGTGTGCGTTTCCACCCTTGTCGAGGCAGCATGTCGTTGGGTGAGTCTCAGGGGGGTTTGCCTCCCGATGCGGTGGTGGAGGAAGAGGGAAGTATCCTTGCTGACTGCCGACGTGTGATAGAAGCGCACCACGATCCCGATCCGTACTCCATGTGCCGGATCATGATTGCCCCTTGCTCCCCGTTCTCGGTGACAACTGAGCTACTGCGGAGCTCGCGTGCGTTGGCCCAAAGCTATGGAGTTCAGTGTCATACTCACCTGGCTGAAACTCTGGATGAAGAGGAGTTCTGCCAGGAGAAGTATGGCCGTCGCCCTCTCCAGTACATGGCTGATGTAGGGTGGCTAGGTGATGATGTCTCATACGCTCATGGGGTCCATCTTGCCGACGAGGAGATGAAGTTGCTGGCTGAGACTGACACTGGTATCGCTCATTGCCCAACATCTAACATGCGTCTGGGCTCCGGTATTGCTCCGGTCAAGCGGATGCGGGAAATCGGGGTGAAAGTCGGGTTGGCGGTGGACGGAAGTGCGAGCAACGATTCTTCTCACATGTTGAGCGAGGTCCGCATGGCTCTACTGCTGCAACGGGTCAAACACGGCCCCACCGCCCTGAGCGCGCGACAGGTGCTGGAGATGGCTACCCTCGGAGGCGCTGCCATGCTCGGAAGAGACGACATCGGGAGCGTGGGCGCGGGCAAGGCGGCCGATCTGATAGCCGTTGACTTGGATAGGATAGAGTACTCGGGCGCAGGTGACATCGTGGCAGCGGCCGTCTTTTGCGGGCCAGTTGGTGTGGAGCTTTCGATCATAAATGGCCGAGTGTTGGTGGAGGGGGGGCGACTCCTCGGATTCGACCTCGACTCGGTCTTGCGTAGACACGGTGAAATAGCCTCTCAGATGAGGGGATAGAAGCTCAGCATTCACCAAGTGGGTTCATTCACCTCTTCTCGACCTGTCGGTAGAAACTGATGTCTTCCTCTTTCGCTCGCTCTTCGGGGAACAACTCGATCGAACTCACGCGGTGCATGGGGAAGATGACCGATGTGGCGCCATCGCTGAGGTAGCGTATCGGTTTTCCATCCGTGCGACGGGGATCAAGGATCAGGAGGCTAGTGTCGCCCGGCTCTGGCATTCTATCCAGCTCTGCCAGTATGGGGTCTTCATCCAGCAGATGGACTATCACCGTCTGGGCCATGGTGTTCTCCTCTGTCAGTGGTCGACTCTTGCCAGCAACAAAGTGATGTTATCCTCTCCCCCACGTTCATTGGCACGGTCAATCAGTCTGTTGCAGGCCTCCTGGGGAGAGGATGAGTTTCTTACTACGTCCGCCATTTCTTCCTCAGGCACTGGATTCCACAATCCGTCGCTGCATAAGATCAGATGACTGCCGGCCTTAAGCCGCTGAAAGTACGTATCCACTTTGAGTTCATGTTCCTGCCCTACGGCACGGTACAGGAAATTGCGCTGCGGGTGCTCGTGTGCCTCTTGGACCGAGATTTGACCCAATTCAACAAGCCTATTCACCAGCGAGTGATCTTGAGTGATCTGCTGCAATCCGTTATCATCCAGATAGTAGACTCTGGTGTCGCCGACGTGGGCCACATAGGCGCTATGCCCAAGCACGAGGACCGACGTAAGAGTGGTACCCGCATTTGATTCCATTTCCGACACGGCCTGGTTTGCGGACATGGCCGCTTCAGTGAGGATTTCGTGAATAGGGCGGTTGGGGACCCTCGAAGCTTGGCCTGTCAGAACGGGCAGCAAGACGTCTCTTACGATCACACCACCTGCTACCCTCGTGGCAAGGGAACTGGCCTCCTTTCCCTTCACATGTCCTCCCATGCCGTCCGCCACGATGAGAAGCCCCAGTGGAAGCGGCTCAGACTCGGCACCGATGAGCGACTTCAAAGTCAGAAAAGTGTCCTCGTTGGCCTGCCGAGCCTTGCCGATATCGGTGGCCTGGCCAATCTGGAGGGGATCGACCCTCTTGTACTCCCTTGAGATCCGAGGCTTGCGAACTGGAGCGGCTTTCTGCCTCCTTCGTCGCCTGTCGAAAAGCCTCTTCCAGATGCTCATTGAGTTTCTCTCATCCGCCTTCCTTCTACCCAGGTAATCCGCACGGGTAGGATCATTTGCTAGGATTGGCAGCGACGGCGTACATCACACGATCAGCGGAACCTACGAAGATGACACCGTTGCTGATTGCGGGCGATCCGGCTATGATGCCCCCGGTGCTGAATCTCCATAGCAGATCACCCGTCTTTGCGTCCAGGCTGTAGAGATGCCCATCAGCAGAGCCGGCGTAGATCGCCCCTTCACAGAGCTTGGGTGAGGATACTACAGATCCCTCGGTGGCGTATTTCCAGACGAGGGCACCCCTGCTGCCATCCAGGGCATAGAGATGATGATCGTTTGAGCCAAAGTAGACCAAGCTGTCGCTGACCAAAGGAGAGGAGATCACCTTACCCTTCGTCCGATAGCGCCATACGGCCCAGCCGTTGGCCAAGTCCAGTGCGTATAGAGAGGAATCTCCTGATCCGACGTACACCATGTCCTCGGCCACAGCAGGAGACGATTGCACCGCACTGCCGGTCGCGCATTGCCATCTCAGCTCTCCAGTTTGCACGTCAAGGGCATAAACGTTGCCGTCATCAGACCCGAAGATGATCAACTCCCCGCTGACGGCCGGCGAGGAACGTATCGGTGCTCGCCCGTCAAAGCGCCACAGTTCTTGACCGGACTTGGCACTTACCGCGTAAAGCTGGTGATCATCGGAACCAAAGAAGATGTGGTCATATTCCTGCTCCGGTGACGACCGGATTCTTCCATCAGTAGGACAGGTCCAGACTATGCGCCCTGTGCGCGAATAGACGGCATATAGGATCTGATCCTCCGAGCCGAAGAAGATTGTCTCATTCCAGACGCAGGGCGACGACACGATCCCGCCCTCGGTGGCGTATCTCCAGTGCTCCTTTCCTGTCTCGGCGTCCAGAGCGTATAGGTTG
>JAUWYD010000312.1 GCA_030616025.1 Chloroflexota bacterium | reverse complement strand
CGCGAGTGCTATACTAACCTCAACGCCTGGTGGGAGGGCGACGATGTGAACAGTGAGCAGAGACGATACTATGACGCGCTGTGGGCCAGAGGCAAAGTGGTCGAGCCGTCATCTTGGGCGATGTGGCACACCATCAGACTGTACACCGCCCGCAAGACCCACTTCCTGGAGATTGGTGCGGGGAACCGGCCTCGCCTTCCTATCGCTGGATCCTACTTCGTGGACCTCAGTCCAAGAGCAATGGAAACTCTGAGGCAGAGAGATGGTAGGTGCCTGGCAGGTTCTGCCGAGGCCCTCCCCTTCCCCGATGAATCGTTCGACCTGATATGCGCCTTCGAGATCGTCGAGCACGTGCCAGACGACAGGGCGGTCCTGGAAGAGACGAGCCGAGTGCTCAAGATAGGAGAACGATTCATCTTCTCCGTACCTTTGCACATGGAGTTCTGGAGCAATTATGATGAGTTGGCCGGACACGTCCGCCGCTATGATCCCGTCGTACTGGAATCCTTGGTGGACGAGCATGGATTTCAGATAGAGAAGTACAACATCACTATCTCACCACGGCAGCCCTGCTGCCGCAACGCCGGTGCTTACCTTGCCAGCAAGTTCTGGCGGCTGGGTGTAGCCCTTGAGGAAAGAGTGGCGCTACCCATTTACACCTGGATCGATCGACGCAGAGGCATCCAATGGGAGGAAGGTCGATTTCCAGAGGATGCTAGAGGAGCAAACAACGCAATCATAGTCTGCAGAAAAGGCAAGGCGTGACTGGCCTTTCAGCCTACAGCCTCGGCTTCCGTGAGCGCATCCTCGAATATGGCCAAAGCCTCATCCACCGTGTCGGTATCAATGGTTAGCGCCGGCACGAAGCGCACCCCGCTGGGCCCACAGCCCAGGATCAGCAATCCCTTCTCGAAGGCGAGCTGCACCACTTGGTCGCGTAGTTCACCAGCCGGTTCCCTGGTATCATGGTCCTTCACAAGCTCTAGGCCGACGATCAGTCCCTTGCCCCTCACGTCGCCGATAACGGGGTGCCGGCCCTGCATCTCCTGCGCGGCATCTGTCAAACGCTTCCCCATCCTGGCTGCGTTCCCCACCAAACCCTCTTCTTCAATAACCTGGATCGTTGCGGAGGCAGCGGCACAGGAAACAGGGTTGCCACCAAAGGTCGTCCCGTGAGCCCCGAAGGGCCAATCCATCACCTCCCTCCTGGCCACCATAGCTCCCAATGGCATCCCTGAGGCGATTCCTTTGGCAATGAGCGTGATATCGGGCACCACCCCCCAGTGCTCGATGGAGAACCATTTGCCTGTGCGGCCCATGCCCATTTGTATCTCATCGGCGACTAGGAGGATACCATGTTTGTCCGCCAGTTCCCTGAGACGAACGTGATATTCTAGCGGAGGGACCACATATCCTCCCTCTCCCTGAATGGGCTCCACGAAGATGGCCGCCACCTCGTCGGCAGCCACCAACTGCTTGAAAACGGTGGATTCAATGTAGTCCACACAGAATATGTCACAAGAAGGGTACTCCAGGTTATAAGCGCAGCGGTAGCAGTAGCCGTAAGGTACATGAGTTATGCCGGGGACAAGAGGAGCGAACCCCCTTCTCTGTGTCACCTTGCTCGCCGTCAGCGAAACGGCCCCCATAGTTCTGCCGTGGAAGGCGCCCAAAAACGCCAGGCAGTGAGGCCGTCCGGTGTGATACCGAGCCAGCTTCAACGCCGCTTCAACCGCCTCCGCCCCTGAGTTGGTGAAGAAAACCTGCTTCGGCTCATCCCCTGGCGTCAGGGAGATCAGCTTCTCCGCCAGCTCTATCTGCACAGCGTAATAGAAGTCGGTCCCTGCCATGTGAATGAACTTGGCAGCCTGCTCTTGGATGGCCTTCACCACCTTGGGATGAGCATGCCCCGTAGCTACGACCGCGATGCCGGCGTTGAAATCAATGTAGCGATTGCCGTCCACATCCCACGCCAAGGAGCCTTGGCCACGATCCATCACGAAGGGATAGGACCGGGTGTAGGAAGGCGATACTGCTTCACGATCGCGAGCAACATAAGACCGGGCCTTGGGGCCCGGAACGTCCGTTTTCAAGTCAACCAGGTTGGAATCCTTCTTCACGCGTTCCCATTCCTCCATTCGCCATTGGCATGTCCATTATCCACCGCCCACTATTGGAACCAGCTTCACCCGGTCGCCATCCCGCAGACGGTAACTCTTGAACTTCTGACGACCGTTGACCAAGACTATGGCCACCAGGTCTGGATCGAGCCCCAGGTCCCCTATCACCTCCATCACCGTCTGCCCGGGCTCCATGGTCAACGAAGACTGATCAGGGGCGTATTTCTTGAGCAAGCCGACTAAGGTGACCTGTACGTTCTTCACCTCGACGCTTCACCTGTCCTCTGCTGCTTCAGAGTCCCACAAAATCCAGGGCTAGGTGGTCCAGCTTCTCCTGCGTGGGGATGCCGTTGTCGTCCCAACCCCTTTGCCTGTAGTACATGTCCAGCAGTCTGTCCACA
>JAUWYD010000387.1 GCA_030616025.1 Chloroflexota bacterium | reverse complement strand
CCGTCTACTTCATCATGCTGCCACAGGAGCAGTGGCTGTTCGTAGCAGCTGTCCTGTCTCGGACCTTGCTCATCATGGCATTGAGCGCTGAATATGGCCTAATCCTCTTCGACGCAAGATCGCCCCGAATAACCAAGATCCATCGCCGGGCCTTCGTCGGACTGCTTATCTTCCTGGCGGCCGCAGGCTGCGCCCTCACCTATCCGCTAGGAAGAGCCTATCGCTCCGGCCGCTATGCTAAGGAGGAATATCGGCCTGTCATGGAGCTGCTGCAGACACAGTCCAGGCCAGGCCAGGCAGGCCTCATCCTTACCGACCAGGGCCTCTACCAACGCTTCTTTCCGTTCCTGAGGGGACATGTAGCACTATACCTTTCTCCAGAGGGAGAGAGGCTATCTGCCATGACGATGGACCACAATGAGCTATGGCTGTTCGAGCAAGACGCTCAAGCCGCCGAGCTTCATGCCTGGTTGGACGACCACGCGGAAAGGATAGAAGTGTACGAATTCGACAACGGAGACTTATACAGGTATCATGTCCGTCAAGAGCAATGACAGGGCCCTCGCCTTGGCGCTCCTCTTCTTCCTCCTCTCCGTTTACTTGCTCACCTACAGCGGCGCCCTCCATTCCAGCGATGGACAGGCCATGTTTTCGGTGGCAGAGAGCCTGGTGCGGCGTGCAGACTACGATATCAACCAGATACGCTGGATGGGACTCCAACAGGGAGACTTCGGCCTTGACGGAGACCTCTATTGCCACAAGGGCCTCCCCACGTCGCTGTTGACGATACCTCTGATATGGGTGGGCATAGTGGTGCCGTTCTGGGGAGTGGTGCAGACTGGCATGCTCTTCAATGTCATCGTCACCGCTGTGACCGGCGTGCTGGTGTTCTTGTATGTGCGGCGCCTGGGATACTCGCCTCGTACGGCCCTGATAAGCGGCCTGCTGTTCGGCCTGGGGACCATGGCCTGGCCCTACGCCAAGTATTTCTTCAGCGAGCCTCTGAGCGGGCTCAGCCTGGTGGCCGGTGCCTATTCCCTGCTCCACCTGGCTTCAGGCGAGAGGATACGGTCGGGTCTCAAGCCAGCTCTGCTTTCAGGGTTCTTGTTGGGCCTGGCGGTAGCCGCACGCTTCGCCAACGCGGTCATGCTTCCTGTTTTCGGGGGCGCCCTAGTGGCGTATCTACTCCGTGCAGAGGGGATGACCGAATGGTCAAAGATGCGCGGCAGTTTCTTGCGCCTGCTTTCGCGCAGGTGGCACGAGTTGGGCGCCTTTGTGCTCCCGCTGGTGCTCTGGGGTCTAGTCATCGCCGCTTACAACTACCTTCGCTTCGGAAGCCCCTTCAGTACTGGCTATCTGTCACTAGAGGAATCCTTCTCCACACCTTGGGCAACGGGCATCCTTGGCCTGCTCATAAGCCCCGGGCGCAGCATCTTCATCTACTGTCCTATTCTGCTGGCCTTGATACCGGCCTGGCCCCGCTTCTTCCGACGTCATCGCCTGGAAGCCATGTTCCTTGCCCTGATCAGCCTCTCCTATCTCTTGGTCTACGGCAGATGGTTCATGTGGCATGGAGGCTTCGCCTGGGGCCCGCGCTTTCTGGTACCGACTCTCCCCCTGCTGACCATCATGGTGGCACCACTGATCGAGCGGCTGAAGGGCAAGTCGTGGACGGCCTTCTGGGCGCTATTTGGCCTCAG
>JAUWYD010000184.1 GCA_030616025.1 Chloroflexota bacterium | reverse complement strand
TTCAGCTACCAGGCGGCGGCCTTCACCACCATTCTCTCTGAGGTAGTACTCTTGCTGCCTTTCTACTATGGAGTGCGGAAACATCTGTCCAGTGTTCCCTGGCTGAGTCTGAGCTGGCGGCCGCTGGCCAGCATGCTTCTGACGGGGGCCTTCCTCTGGCTGTTGCGTGACATCACCTTCCTGCTTCTCGTCCCCGCCTCGCTGGCCATCTATTTGGGCTGCCTGATATTGATGGGCACGTTTACCTCAGAAGACATATCCTTGGTGAGGCAACTTCTCCCCGCTAGGCTCCGCCCCAGAGAACCAGGCATCGAGGCCCACCAATAGACGCTCATCTCCCTTGCTGTCCCGCCTCCCCATCTGATATAATCCTTCTCCAGGAGGAACCGCCATGGCCGAACGGGCGTACGTCGAAAGCATAGCGCGACATGAGGGACAGGAGGTGACGATCAAGGGCTGGCTCTACAACAAGACAGACAAGGGCAAGCTGCAGTTCCTCCTGGTGCGGGACGGCACAGGCATCATTCAGGCCGTGGTTCTCGAAGACGATGTACAGCCGCAGACCTTCGAGGCGGCGCAAATGGCAACCCAAGAGTCCTCCATCATCGTGAAGGGCACTGTGAGGGCAGACAAGAGAGCCCCTGGCGGCTACGAGTTGGCAGCGACGGAGCTGGAGGTGATGCAACTCGCGGAGCCATATCCCATCACGCCCAAGGAACATGGGGTCAGCTTTTTGATGGATCATCGCCATCTCTGGCTGCGTTCTCCTCGTCAACTGGCCATCTTGAAAGTCCGAGCTGAGGTCATCCGAGCGTGCCGTGACTACTTCGATAGGAACGGGTTCACCCTCGTCGATACCCCGATCTTGACTCCCGCCGCCTGCGAGGGAACCAGCACCCTTTTCGAGACTGACTACTTCGGCGAGACAGCGTATCTGGCCCAGAGCGGTCAGCTGTACAGCGAGGCCAGCATCGCGGCACTGGGCAAGGTCTACTGCTTTGGCCCGACTTTCCGTGCCGAGAAGTCGAAGACGCGCCGGCACCTGCTGGAGTTCTGGATGGTGGAACCCGAGATGGCTTACGCTGATCTCGACGACTGCATGCGCCTCGCAGAGGAGTTCATCACCTACATAGTGCAGACTGTGTTGAAGAACAGGAAGGCCCAGCTGGAACTCCTGGGGCGGGACACTGCTCCTCTCGAAAGAGTAGAACCACCCTTCCCACGCATTACCTATGACCACGCAGTCGAGATCTTGCATGGCAAGGGCCTGGATTTCCAATGGGGGGATGACTTCGGAGCCCCAGACGAGACGGCCCTCGCGGAGGAGTTCGAGAGGCCGGTACTGGTCAACCGCTACCCAACACAAGTCAAGGCCTTTTACATGGAGCCTGACCCGGAACGGCCGGAGTTGTCCCTGTCGGTTGACTGTCTGGCCCCCGAAGGGTATGGAGAGATAATAGGTGGGGGCCAGCGCATCGCTGATCACGATCTCCTTCTCCAGCGCATCCAAGAACACGACCTTCCTGAAGACGCTTTCCGGTGGTATCTGGACCTTCGGAGGTACGGTTCCACACCGCACTCTGGATTCGGCCTGGGTATCGAACGCACGGTCGTCTGGATCTGTGGCCTGGAACACATCCGTGAGACGATCCCCTTCCCACGCATGCTCTATCGAATCTACCCCTAACCCCATAACATGAAGATCCGCCGCCGGCGCTATCTGCGCATAGTGTTGTTCCTGTCGCGGCTGCTGCTGTCGCTGCTGTGGTGGGAGATCATCCTCGGCAGGCTCCTGTCCCGGGGCCTGGTTCAGCGCGGCGCGAACGAGAGGCGCCGCCGCTGGGCAGCCGGATTCCGCCACTTAGCCGTCGACATGGGAGGTGTCCTTATCAAGCTGGGTCAGTTCCTCAGCTCCCGTGCCGATGTGATGCCTCCCGAAATCACGAGCGAACTGGCAGCTCTGCAGGACGAAGTACCGCCAGATCCTTTTCCGGCGCTCAAGAGATTGATCGAGGAAGAGCTGGGCGCCCCCATTTCAGAGCTCTTCTCACGCTTTGTAGAGGAGCCTCAATCCGGCGCGTCCCTGGGCCAAACCTACTATGCTTGGTTGCCCAACGGGGACCCAGTGATCGTCAAAGTGCAGAGGCCGCACATACGGGAACTGGTGGCCACCGACTTGGCGGCCGTAAAATGGGCGATGGGATTGATAAAGTGGTATCCTGCGCTGCGGCGGAGAGTCAACCTGGATGCCCTCCTGGAGGAGTTCAGCCGCATCACTCACAGGGAACTGGATTACATCGCCGAAGGGCGCAACGCTGACGAACTCAGAGCCAACTTCGCCGACAACCCCGATGTCTTCGTTCCCCGGCCTTATTGGTCGCACACCAGCAAGAAGGTGCTCACGCTCGAAAGGGCAGATGCCATCAAGATCACTGACTACGAAGCCTTGACCGCCGCCGGCATAGACCGTGCCGAGGTTGCTGAAAGGGTTTTCGGCACCTATGTGCAGCAGATGCTCATTGATGGCTTCTTCCACGCGGATCCCCACCCAGGGAACGTCTTCATTGAGCCTCGGGGCCCCGAGCCGGCCGATGCTTCGGCCAGCACGGAGTTTGTGGTCACTTTCGTGGACTTCGGGATGATGGGGCGGATCGAGCCGAGAGACAAGGCTGTGCTGCGCGACCTTGCCATTCACGCCTTCAACAGAGATGTCCCCGCCGCTATCGCCGACATGAAGAAGCTCGGGTTCATCCTGCCAGGAACCGACACCCGCCCCCTGCAGAGAGCCTTATACATTCTCATGGACCGATACTACGGCCTTTCTGTACGCGAGTTTGCCAACATCGAGATAGAAGAGATGCTGGCCATGGCCTATGAGTTGCGCGACATCATCTACGAGTTTCCGTTCCAGATACCGATCGACTTCATCCTCCTGGCACGCGCCATGGGAATCCTGGAAGGTCTGTGCGCCGGGCTCGATCCCGATTTCAACGGCTTCATCGTCGCCGAACCATATATCAGAAAGTTGATGACCATGGAGTTGGCGGAGGAGGGCCTGCCCGAACGGCTGATGAAGGAACTCGAAGGACTGGCAGGTCTCCTCTGGCGTCTGCCACGCGAATTCGAACAGTTCCTGAGCCAGAGCACCAGGGGCGAGCTCGAAGTACGCGTGGCCCCCTCGAGGGAAATGGAAAGGTTAGTCGGTCGCCTGGAACGAGCAGCCGATCGCTTGATGGAGATCATCGCCTTTGCAGCGTTTCTCCTGACTGGGGTGGGGCTCCTGATCAGCGGTTGGTGGGAACTCGGCTGGTTCTTCCTGGCTATCGCTCTTCTGACGGCCATGCATCTGCTCTTAAGACGTTAGCACCAAGCTACCAGTCCTGGTCGGAGCCACGACGCCTCCGTGAACCCGCTGACCGACGATTCCAGCTCCGGGAAACACTATGACGTCACGGAGCTCAGACCCGCGGACTCGGGCCTGGGGTCCGACCACGACATTAGGACCGAGGTCCGAATCAATAACCTGGCTATCACTGGAAATCCACAGGGGAAGTTCGGCGTTTCTGCAACCTTCAGTTCGATTGTAGCCTGCCGCGGCCTTCGGGGGATGAAAGGTTCCCGACCAGTCCCCGAGAATGCGGCGACTTACACTCAGCAGATCCCTCAAATGGTTGATGTTGGTGCGCCAACCCTGCAGCGGCACCTCTCTCACCATCGCCCCAGACTCCAGCAGGCCAGCCGTCAAGTGCCACAGCCCGTCAGCATGCTGGCGAGTGCTGGTGTCGGACAGAACCTCGGGTGACAAGACGTAGCACCCCGTGGAAGCAAGACGCCGAGCTTTGTCCTGCTGGTGAGTCTGAGACTCAACCAGGAAAGTAGCGTTGAGA
>JAUWYD010000074.1 GCA_030616025.1 Chloroflexota bacterium | reverse complement strand
GGAAAGAAGTTTGATGCCAACTGCATGGGCAGAGGCATGTTCTCCACGGCAGCCAAATACCCCGAGAAGGCCACGTTCAGAATGGCGATCATAAAAATCAAAAGGATCGCCTGTTGCTGGGTGGCCGACACCGCTGAGATCACCAGCCCCCAGGTCAGTTGAGCCACAATGAACAACAGTGTTACGGCTAGGAGCGAGGCCACGGAGCCCCTTACGGGAACCCCGAAGACCCAGACCACTATCGCCAGCATGGCCACAAAATCGACAAAGGCAACGAGCATGGGCAGGGTCGCTTTTCCGACTATCAACTCTATCCTCGTCAAAGGCGTGACCATCAATTGCTCCAGGGTGCCCATTTCGCGTTCCCGCACAATCCCCACGGACGCTGTCAGCAACGTGACCACGTGAACGATGAGGCTCAACTGGGCAGATAGGACGTAGTGATTGTGGATCAGGTCAGGATTGAAGCGTCCTATGGGTCGCAGGTCTAGCATAGGCCCAGAAGGGTTTCCGCCGCCCAACAACTCTCTTCTCTCGATCACGCTGTCTTGTGCAAAATGACTAATCGCTCCCTCTGCGGCGCCCACTGCTGTCAATGCGCCCAAGATGTTAGAACCGTCTACTAGAACCTGGACTGACACCCGTTCTTGGGGTGAGCCTAGAGCTTCGGCGAAACCAGGTGGGATTAGCACTGCCAGACTGATTTCTCCCCTATCCAAGAACGACCTGGCTTCCTCTATGTCGTCAAGTCGATTCGTGATCTCCAGCTGTCTCAGGTTGTCCAGTGCAACTGTCAATGCCCGGCTGGCACTCGTCTGATCCTCGTCCAGGACAGCCGCAGGCAGGCGAGTTATGTCAGCACCGGTGGCCTGTCCCAACAATACGAGCTGCAACGTGGGCCCCCCGAGGATAAAGATGATCAGAACCCTATCTCTCAAGAACTGGCGGAAGTCCTTAACGACTAGAGTTACCGTTCGGCCCAACATCTTCGCTAGCCAAGCCTCTTCTTGAATAGCTTGATCGTCAGCAAGAGGTAGCCTGCGCCCATCGTTCCCAAGGCCAAGGTGGAAGGCCAAAGCGCTCCCAGGCCCACTCCTTTCAGGAAGATGCCCCGCGAGATAGTGACGTAGTGGGTCGTGGGCAAGACGTAGGCTTGGATCTGAGCGCTCCAGGAGGCCCTGTTCACCGGCTCTATCAGACCCGACAGGAACATGCTGGGTAGGAACAGCACCAGTAATAGCACTACCATGGCCGCTTGCTGGGTGGTGAGGAAGTTGGATATGAGCAGGCTCAGACCCAAGACACCCAGCAGGAAATCGGCGGTCAATAGCAGGAAGAGAAGGAAGCTGCCCTGAAAGGGCACCCGGAACCAGAGAGTTGCCACCAGGACGACGGGAACCACGCTGGCTACGCCGCAGGCGACGTAGGCCAGCAGCTTGCCCAGGAGTACTTCGGCGCCCCGAATGGGGGTGGCGTACAAGCCCTCCATGGTGCCCATCTCCTTCTCGCGAGCGAAGGAAGTCGCAATCGAGAAAGCCGGCATGCACATCACAACAGCGATGAGACCAGGTACCATGCTGTGCAGAGCTCTAAGGTTGGGGTTGTACCATACTCTGGTGCGGATGTCTACCGGCAGCAACTGAGCCTCGGCCGCCCCTGGGACAGACGACAGAGTGGCCACGAAGGCCTGAGTGCGGCCACTGAGCTGAGCCAACGTCTGGGACGCGATGCCCGGTTTGGTGCCGTCGAGGATGACTTGAAGGTGGCCGGTATGCCCTCTGTTGACCCGGCCCATCAATCCAGAGGGGGCTACCAGCACCGCATACACCTTCTCGGCCAGCAGAAGCCTGTCACCCTCCTCCGCACTCGAGAGGTCATAACGCAGATCAAAGGTCCCATCCTGGGTCAAGGCGGCCAGGTATCGGCGCGACAACGAGGACTTGTCCTGGTCGTAAACCGCCAATGGGAAACGCTCAACATCCCAGGTGAAGAGATAGGAGAGCATCACCAACATGAAGGCGGGCGAGATGAATAGCAGGAAGAAAGTCCTGCCATCCCGCACGATGTGAATGAGTTCCTTGCGCCAAATGGAGCCAATGCGTCGCGATATTTCAGTCATGGTTGTGACTAGCCAATCCCATGGCACACTCTAATCAGCTCTACCGTCCCCCGAAGTATCCCTGTGTCAAGGTCCTAATCCAGTCGCCTCTGTAGAATTGTCAGGGTGACTGCGTTGATGACCACACCCAAGATGGCCAAGGCCAGCAATTCCTTCCAGAACATGTTGATGCCCGCGCCCTTCAGCATGATGTCTCGCATGATCAGCAGCCAGTGTTTGATGGGCACTAGATTGGCCAGTAGCTGCATGAGGGGAGGCATGGTGTCCACAGGGAACGCGTACCCAGAGAAGACCATTGCCACCATGGCCAGCACCATGACCAGCAGTAAGGCTTGGAGTTGCGTACGAGAGATGCCTGAGATCAGCAAGCCCCAACCGAGTTCGACAAAGATGTAGAGCAAGGCCAACACCAAGAGCAGAGGCAGAGAGCCCTTCATGGGTACGCCGAAGATGAACACGGTGATCCCCAGCATCAGCAGGAAGTCGACATAAGAGATGATCACCGCAGGTATCGCCTTGCCGATGATCAGCTCCCAGGTGCGGATGGGCGAGACCATCAGCTGCTCAAAGGTGCCCAACTCCCGCTCTCGAGCGATACTTATGGCGGCTATCATCAAGGCCACCATCGCCAGCATGAAGCCCATCTCGGACGGGACCGTGTAGTTGGCGTCCGACAACTCCTCGTTGAACCATACGCGCACGTCGGTCCTGATGACCTCTCCCTGCTGGCCGGCGATATTCCCCCAGGTCTCAAGGACTCTCTCCTGGGCGTAGCTGCCTATGACGCCCCGGCCACTCATCTCTGCGGCACGAGCAGCCATTGGATCGGACCCATCGACAATGATCTGTACTTGAGGTGGTTCAGAGATCGGCAGGGACAGCCCTCGGGCAAAACCGCTGGGGATGAGCACCCCAGCAGAGACCGTGCCGGCATCAATCAGACTACTGAGCTCGGTCTCTCCGGCCGGGAAGTACTGGGCATCGAAGGTTTCCGAGTTCTCCAGGGCGACGACCAGGGCTCTGCTAGCTTCGGTGCGATCCTGATCCACTATGGCGGTGGGCAGGTGTTCGATGGGGGCAGAGGTGGACCAGGCGATGAACACCAGTTCCGAGACCGGACCCAAGATGATGAACGACAGTAAGAGCATGTCCCTGCGAAGATGTATCAACTCTTTTGTGACGAGGTGCCATATCCGATGAAGCATGTTGCCTATGCCAGTTTCTTCTTGAAGGTAAGGATTGCTATCGCAGTCACTAGTGTACCCATTATCAGCAGGGCGAGGGCAAAGGGCCACAAGGACTCCATATCGAGGCCCTTCAAGAACAATCCCCTCGCAATGGTCACATAGTGAGTTGTGGGCATCATGTAGGCTTCCATTTTCATCATTGGTGACATACTAGCGATAGGGTAGAAGAGTCCTGATAGAAAGAAGCCTGGAAAGAGGAAGATCAGCATGGCGCATGCCATGGCGGCTTGCTGAGAGGGCACAAACACCGAAATGAGCATCCCCAGGCTCAGAGTGGCGAAGAAGAAGTCGGCCGAGAGGAGAAGGTATAACAGAAAGCTGCCTCGAAAGGGGGCGCCAAACCAATAGATGCCCACGAGAGCGCAAAGCGCTGCACTTAACAGGCCGCTGAAGACATAAGGGATAAGCTTGCCTAGCAGCAGTTCCGAGCGGCGCACCGGGGTGGCGATCAGCGCCTCCAGCGTTCCTTTCTCTTTCTCTCCGGCCAGGGCCAGTGTCGCAGCCACCGCCGGCATGCCCAGAACACTGGCGATGATGCCCGGAATCCAGCCGATGATGGGCTTCAACGTAGGGTTGTACCAGGTGCGCATGCGGAGGTCTATGCCAATCATTTCATCTGTGTCAATCCCCTGGCGTTGGAGGGTTTCGCCCAGTATCTCCAAGGCCAGGCCCTGGGTATATCCACCGATGTGAGTCATGGCGTGATTGGCTGTGTTAGGATCGGTGCCGTCCACGATCACTTGCAGACTTGCTTCGCGCCCAGCAAGGAGGTCGCTCTCAAAGCCAGCGGGGATGACTACTGCCGCCTTCGCCTGGCGCCGTTCCAACCTACTCTGCAATTCCGCGTAATCCTGGGGCCAGTACCGGACCAGGACGTCGCCCGTACTGGCTAAGCCGTCCAGATAACGGCGGGATAGTGCGCTTTGATCGTAGTCCAGCAGGGCGATGGCCACGTTCCGAATCTCCACTGACATCGAATACCCGAACACGAGGAGCAGGAAAACGGGCGAGAGGGTGACCAGGACGAAAGTCCTCCGGTCACGGAAGATGTGCCACGTCTCCTTGCGCATGATGGAGAGAGTTCTTCTCAGATCCATTGTCCGTTCGCTCTGAGGGCGACGATTGGGGTGTTAGCTCTTGACGCGGCGCATGAGCCAAAGCACAAGCAGGGCCAAACCCCAGGAGTCGCCGATGGCCGCCACTATCGCCAGCCAGCCTGTGAAATTCAGCGCTGGTAGGACGACTATCCACGCCGCGAGACCCCAGGCTAACATGGACAACACGCTGGCCAGGATGTCGCCTACCAGGCCGTAAGGTCGCCGGCTCTTGACCGCCAGCGGTACCCCCCAGCCGTTCAAGACCCCTATGACGATCAGTACGCCGGCTATTACCAGGTTGCCAAGCATGCTATCCACCTCCTCTTACTGTTTGCGTATTCATCACCCCACGGTGGCAGCCTCTCTTCCAGCTATGACTTCTTTGCCAAGCTGAACCGTGGGTCGGGCGCCCACTTCAGCCGATCACACGCCATGGCCCAGCAGGGCGCGCGCCGCTAGTTCCAGCGCCTCCCACATCCTCTCGTCGGCTGCCAACTCCGGGTGAATAAGGAACTGCATCACGAGGCCGTCGGTGATGGCCAGCAGCAAGGCTGCCAAACCCTCCAGAGGAATCGCCGGTTCTATGATACCTCTTCCTACAGCTTCCTCCAGTCCCTCGCAAATCGCGTCTCTGAACTGGCGGTAGAGATCCTCCAGTTCACGGGCTACCAAAGGGCTTTCATGTGCTAGGGTCCAGCACTCCATGGTCAGGTTGACAAAGGTTGGGTCGCTTTCGAAGAGGGCTCGGGCTGCTCCGACAAGCCCCTTGGCCAGATCTTCGGCGCTCTCGCTTTGAGCGAACATGGCTTCCACTAGTTCCATGTAGGCATCGGTACCAGCCCGTACTACCTGAGCGAGCAACTCCTCCTTGCTCTCGAAGTAGTAGTGGAGCAAGCCGCGGCTGACCCCAGCAGAGGCGGCTATTTCGGCGATTGTGGTCGCCACGTAGCCCTTCTCGCTGAGACATCTGCGAGCGGCATCGATAATGGCCTGCGCCTTTTCGTCCGAACGTGGTCGAGCGGTCATTTGCAGTAGAATCCCGTTTGGTTGGACGTCCAACCAAATAATGCCACAATTCCGAAGCGTTGTCAAGTAGAAGGTCTGTCAACGTCCTTCCGAACTGCTTGTCGGTTTGCCCCGTAGTCCTACTCCAGCCGTTTGCGAAAGCGCCTGGCTGCCACGCTGAAGATGACGACCCCGAAGATAGCGAGGGCTATCACTTCGCCGGCCAGAACCCGCAACCCAACTCCCTTGAGGATGATGCCCCTGACGATGATCATCATGTACCTCAGCGGCACTACATAGCTGGCCCACTGCAGAGCCTGAGGCATCGCCTCCAGCGGGAAGAGGAAGCCGGCGAGAAAGATGGAGGGTAATAGGGTGAAGAAACTGAGGAACATCGCCTCTTGCTGGGATCTGGCCACGGTGGAGATGAAGATGCCCAGTCCTAGCGTAGTCAAGAGGAACAGCAGGGAGAGGGCCAGCAATAGAATCACGCTCCCCCTGATGGGCACGTCGAACCAGAACACCCCGATAGCTAGTATTTCGGCCAGACAGAAGAAGGAT
Source organism: Chloroflexota bacterium (assembly GCA_030616025.1). Classification (GTDB taxonomy): domain Bacteria; phylum Chloroflexota; class Anaerolineae; order UBA7937; family B3-Chlor; genus B3-Chlor. Next base: position 19 of record JAUWYD010000074.1, on the reverse strand, counting down.
ATGGCCACGTAGGGGACGA
>JAUWYD010000247.1 GCA_030616025.1 Chloroflexota bacterium | reverse complement strand
GTCGTCGTGCGGCCACTGCAGCCAAGTTCCTTCATGTGGTTCCCACTCGGCCGGCATGTAGTAGTCTTGATGGTCTACTGCTCTTCCGTTCATGACCGCGATCCCAGAACTTCGCTGACGCTCGGCAACGAAGCGCTGTCACCCCCTCTGTGGTTCTGTCTTCGATTCCCTTGCAGCATTCTTCATGATGGATGGGTTAGGCTCGAACCATGTCGCTAGTCACCTAGGTCGCGTGCCGCAGCATCTAGAATGGCCTGCAATTCGGCCTCAACGGTTTCTTCAAGGGGCTCTGGCCGGTGGTCCGCCAGGATCTTGTCAAGCTGCGCCCTGGCGCGCTGGCGAACACCCGGCGGGGACTCGCCGCCCAACGGCACGCGTGGATGAGTCAACTCCGGGATCCAGATGTCCTGCACACGGTCGCGTGTGTGCGTCTGCCCCAGAAAATGGCCCCCAGGCCCAACCGCAGCAATTACGTCCAGCGCTAGGCCCTTGGCACTTGAATCAATCCCATCCGCCAAAATCCGGTGCGCGTGGTATATCTCGTCGTCAAAGATGATCTGCTCTGGCACCAGTAGCGTCGAAGCTCCAACCATGCCTAGGCCCTCGGCCATATCTGCGCCGGCCAGGGCGACCATCAAAGCGGTATACACGCTGTCCCGCCCCAGTTGCCATGAGGCCGGTTCGGGACTGTCCATGGCGAACGCACCGGCCAGCACAGGGACTCCCCAGTCGTGACCTAGCTGGACCGCTGCTGTGTTGCACAGATACTTCTCGGGGATGCCGACAATGTAATCAGCCGTGCGCGGGTCCATCACCGAAGCGCAGAGCGAGTAGAAGACCGGCGCGCCAGGAGCCACCAACTGCATCAGGACCAGCGCGCTGATTAGCTCGGCGTTGCCTACGACCAGTGCCCCGCCAGTTGCCGCTGGCGCCGTGGAGCCCATCGTCGGCATAGACATGAAGCCCACCGGGATGCCCGCCTGTGCGTACACCATCCCGGCCTCAATTCCATGCTTGTCCTGCCCCAAGGGGGCAATCGTACATATGCACACTGAAAGGGGCGGTCGTGCGTGCATCCTCTCTCTGTCCCCAGCGATCGCCTCGGCCATACGCACCGCGTACTGCGCCGGCTTCTCTCCCATCACCGTCTCTGTCTGAACGTGTTTGACTGTGTTGCTGAAGCTGGCATCCAATTCGTGCAGCGGGGCCACCCGCCCGTAGTCCTGGGCGCTGACCATCGGCCAGTAGAAGGCTATGGACGATAGTGCGTCCGCCACCCGCGCCATCCTGGCCACATCTTCCTTCGTGGAGGGGCGGCGCTCCCCGGTTTCAAAATCAACGGTATCTGTTCCGCAGCCATCCGTTCCAAAGTAGCTCTCGGTACCATCGAGGAGCAGATCGGTTCCCTCGTGGCGCCCGGACAACAGGTAAGAGCGCGGAGCGTGGCTCATCGCCTCCAGAACCAAGTCCGGTGGCAACCGCACGACCTGGCTATCCGTTTCTACCTGGGCTCCGTGCTCGGCAAAGATGCGCAGTGCTCGCTCGGAGGGGAAGGCGACCCCGACGTGCTCCAGAATGTGGAGCGTGGCCGACTGGATGGCCCCAAGTTCATCGGCGCTCAGCACTTCCAGATGGAATCTGGGCCGAATTGGCTTTATGTCGATCATTCTTTGCTCCAGGCCACGTTATCGATAGGTTCTAAGCTACTCTCTCTGCTTCACGCTCCGCCGCGTCCAGGATGGAGTTCAGTTCGGACAAGACTTCCTTTGGCAGGGGCTGGGGATGGTGCGTCTCCGAGATCCGTTTGAATTCCTCCAGGGCCACCTCGCGCGGGTCACGCTGGCTGCCATCTGGGCCTTTCTGACGCAGCAAGCGAGACAGCCGAAAGTCCCGTATGTGTTTGCGCGTATGTTGCTGGCCCAAGAAGTGCCCCCGAGGCCCCACTTGCGCGATTACGTCGAGCGCCATGTCAGCCTCGTCAAACTCGAACCCGTGGAGGAGATCGTAGGCGTCTTGGCAGGTTTCGTATTCTAGGATAACCTGCTCAGGGTACAGGATCATCGATCCCCCGATCAGACTCATGTAGCCACAGATCTCACCACCGTACAAGGGTATGGTCGCCGCGCCTAGCCCGGCATCCATGCCCGACTGCCAGCCGATGTCAGGTGCATCACTGGTCACACTGCCCCCTCCCAAGCTGGGCACGTTCCAGGCGTGGGCCAGTTGCACAGCTATCCACGCCAGCGGAGCTGGCACGCCGGTGATGTAGTCAGCCGTGCGCGGATGCATGAGCGACGTTTCGATCGAGTGAAATACCGGGGCGCCGGGGTAGGCCAGCTGAATGAGTACCATGGCGCTGACCACTTCTGCGTCACCGATCACCAGGGCACCCAGTGGGGTGGCCGGCGCTGTGGCTCCCATGGTTGGCATGGCCATGAAACTGGTGGGAATCCCTGCCTCGGCGTAGACCAACGCCGTCTCAATACCATCACTGTCCTGGGCCAACGGAGCAATGGTGCAGATGTTGGCACAGATGGGAGGTCGCCGGCGCCTCGTGTCCTCGTTTCCAGCCACAACTGTGGCCATTTCCACGACATAAGGTGCCAGCGGCGGCAAGACCGGCATTCCTCCACGTACATGCTTCAGAGTGTTTGTCAGCCCCGCCTGACACTGGTGCAGCGGCGCTGTCGGCCCGAAGTCCTGGGCGCTGACCGGCGGCCAAAAGAAGCTGATCAGCGGCAGGGCATCGCACACCCGGGCCATCACCGCGATGTCTTCTTTGCACGAGGGACGCATCTCGCGCGTCTCCAGGTCAACGGTGTGCACCCCGGTCCCGTCGGTACATAGATAGGAGCAACTCCCGTCCAAGAGTAGGTCGAATCGTTCCTCTCGACCTCCCAGGACAAAGGAGCGTGGCGCCGTAGACATAGCCTTCTCCACCATGTCCGGTGGGATACGGACGATCTGTTTCCCTTCATCCACCCGGGCGCCGTGGTCCTCAAAGATCTCCAGTGCCCTAGGAGATGGAAACTGCACACCGACCTCGTCCAGCAGACGCAATGTCCCTTCTTGCAGAGTCTCTAGCTGCGCCTGTGTCAGCAGTTCAACCTTAAGAGGCGACGTGAACGGTTTGATATCAGGAGTCTTGGAATACATATTCGTCTCTCATCCTAATCCCCGAGCGGTTCTACGCATTCGTGAAAGACTTGCATATGATATCAATATCAGCCTC
>JAUWYD010000237.1 GCA_030616025.1 Chloroflexota bacterium | reverse complement strand
GGGCTCTTGAATAGCAGGCCCGCGCCCACCAAGTAGCTCAAGCACGCGGCGAGATGGAGGGCTGTGTACCCCAGCCCGGGCTGTCGGGCACTGAAGAGGTACATCAGGGGGCCTCCCGACCCCGCCAGGACGCCAGCTCCGGCCGTAACCAAGTTGGAGATCCCCAGATCACCTGCCGCTTCCCTTTTGGGGATGAGGTCGATGGCGCAGTCTTTGGCGCGGAGTTCTCTCACCTCTGATTTCCTTGTCCCGCAAGCGGTGAGGCGCCCCGATTTTCGGCAGAGGGGATTGTATCATAACAATCGGATTGCGGCAACCGAGGGAGGGCGATTGCTGGGCTTGGAGGGTCACGGCGAGGGCAATTCCGCGGCCGACCAAGGCATCGTCGTGATTGCCCAGTTGGCCCAGAGTGCAGGCACCGTGGCGGGGAGGCAAAGCACCGCTGCCCGGTGAGGCAGACGGAGAGTCTGCGTCGAATTGTCGCCACCTGAGGTTATTGAACAGGTCCAACTCCATGAGCGCTGGCTGGTATCTGGAGCACCACTAGGGGCTGCTTGTTCGCGCCTCTGAGACTTGTTGATTTGAGCAAGGCGATTTTGTACCTGGCGCTCCCCTGGGATTGCGCAAGAGTCCGGGCCGGAGTGAACTCCCGCGTTAACGTCAAGAGGGGCCCTAAGTGACTTCAAGGAGCTGTGGCGGGACAGGGTTCGCAGTTCAACCATAGCCTCGAGAACAGCTTTCCACACCCTCCCACTTGCAGGTTGAGGCTGGTGCACCGCCATGCTATAATCCGTGTGTTGGCTTGATACTCGTGGACATAGTTGGACGCCAGCCAAATGGGGAGACCGCTGAGGCATCAGTGACAATGGTGTGAGCGGGTGTATCGAGCATCCGAGGGGCAGCGTCACTCAGTCCAAGACCGAGGGCACCGGATTGCCGTACGCGATCGAGACCTTCAACTTGACCAAGCGCTTTCCTGGACAGAAGGGTCCGGCTAGTATGCTGCGTCGCTTCAGCGGTGAAGGAGTGGTGGCGGTAGACAATGTTACCCTCTCGGTGAAACGAGGCGAGCTTTTCGGTCTGCTGGGACCCAACGGAGCCGGAAAGACCACTCTGATCAAGCTCCTCTGCACTTTGGTGCTGCCTACCTCGGGAGAGGCAGTTGTAGATGGATTTCCACTCGCGGACCGGGCTAACGTCCGGAGACATGTGGGGCTGGTGAGCGGCGAGGAACGCAGTTTCTACTGGCGGCTGAGCGGGCGGGAGAACCTAAGGTTCTACGCTGCTCTCCACGATTTGGCGCCCTCTCATGCAGAGAAGAGATTGAAACACCTCTCGGAGCTGCTCGATCTGGGGGAGTTCTTGGATCAAAGGTTCGACAGATACTCGGCGGGTATGAGACAGAGACTGGCGTTGGCCCGGGGGTTGCTGCACGAGGCGGAAATCCTCTTCTTGGATGAGCCTACCAAGAGTCTGGATCCTACCGCAGCCATGCGACTCAGAGAGACCATCCAGGATCTGGCCCACGGACAGGGACGCACCGTCGTTCTCGTCACGCATCAGCTCGGCGAAGCGGAGCAAATGTGTGACCGCATCGGGATCATGCATTGCGGGAAGCTGAGGGTGACCGACGAGATAGGTCATCTCAGGGAGCTTGTCAAGCCCGCGGAAAGATACGCACTTCAGGTCTCTGGGCTTGAGCCCGCGACTATCAACGAATTGCAGAGGCTCGAGGGAGTCGCGGATCTAGCCGCCGAGAAGTGCGGACTGAACAGGCTCAAGCTGGATCTCAGCCTAGTTGAAGGGCCCGCCAATCTCCCTCGCGTGCTGAAGACCATCATCGAGGCGGGAGGTGGGATCGAGAAGATCAGAGCGGAGGAAGTCACTCTGGAGGAGATCTTTGAGGAATTCACGGCCAAGGGTGAGGTCTCCGGTCGCTACACGGATCAGCCTGCATCGCTAAGGTCAGTGGCTGGCGAACTGTGCCCGTCCCGGTCGACAACCCCTGAAACAAAGGGGTGGCTCGAGAAAGCCGTTGCCAGCTTGCGTAAGCCTGTATCGTTTGTGAGAAGGGATTTCAAACTGCAAGCCAGCTATCGGCTCGCTTTCTTCCTTCAGTTCTTTGGCATTCTCTTTTCTGTCGCTACCTTCTACTTCGTGTCCTTGCTCTTCGGGGAGGCAGCGATGCCTCATCTCCAAGCCTACGGGGGAGACTATTTCGCGTTTGTGTTGGTGGGGATAGCTTTCATGCGCTATCAGGGCGTCGCCATGGGCACGTTCGCCGGCACTATTCGCTCCGGCCAGATGATGGGCACCCTGGAGGCAATGCTGGTCACTCCGACGCCCCTGTCCACGATTCTGGTGTCATCAAGCTTGTGGAGCTTTGCCTTCACGTCCATCCAGGTACTCATCTATCTTCTCATGGGAGTGGTTCTGTTTGGTGTAGACATGGGGAAGGTGAACCTCTTGGCAGCGGTGGTGATTCAGACGCTGACCATTGTGGCCTTCAGCGGCATTGGCATCCTCTCGGCCAGCTTTGCCATGGTCTTCAAGCGCGGGGATCCCATTGCGTTTCTCTTTGGCAGCGTCTCCACGCTGTTGGGAGGTGTCTTCTACCCCATCACTGTTTTGCCGGGCTGGCTGCAACCGATTTCCTATCTGCTACCCTTGACCTACTCGCTGCGGGCGATGCGGCACGCCATCCTGCGAGGAGATTCGCTGTATGAGTTGGCACCAGAGGTCATCACTTTGGCCGTGTTTGCGGGGATTCTCCTTCCCCTCAGCTTCCTTGTATTCCGGTACGCGGTGAGGCGAGCCAAGATGGAAGGCAGCCTCACTCAGTATTAGGCGCCATTTGCCAGGCCACCATCAGGCCGTCTCGCCACATGCGCCGTAGCTCGGCACAGACGCGACAACACCGATGGGGCTCAAGAACCCGGGGTGCACGTGCCGAGACCGGATCGACTCCTTATGGCGCAACCAAGTCGCAGAGCGACGCCAATGGCCAAAGAGGAACGAGGTCAAAGCTGGATTCCCTTGGCCGCAGCACCGATCCTGGCTGGCTCCAGTAAGTGTAGGGAATTCGATGCCATTGTGTGCGAAACTCGGCAACTTGACAAGTTTGCTGCCTTGTGTTATAATCAGTTCTAGGTTGTCCGGTTTGACAGCTGTCGTCTAGCAACATCCAAAGAAGGGAGCAAAGAGACAGGCTATGGTTTCCACCGTGACTACCACTACCGTATCCACCGTCACTACCGTGGCAATGGCTGGTTCGCTCGGCCTGCTGGCGATCGTTACCTTGCTTATACTCCTGGTGCA
>JAUWYD010000324.1 GCA_030616025.1 Chloroflexota bacterium | reverse complement strand
GGTGGCACATCATCGCGCTCGAGGTGTGGACATTGAGCTAATCCATCGCGATGGCCGGGCCGATTTCAAGGCGGGGGCATTGCGAGAGGGCATGAAGAGGGCCAAGGGGGAATTCATCGCCCTGTTTGATGCGGACTTCCTCCCTCCTCGGGCCTTCCTCTTGAAGACCATCCCCTACTTTCTCTCGAACCAGCGCCTGGGGTTCCTTCAAACTCGGTGGGGGCACATCAACTACGCCTATTCGCCTCTGACTCGCGGTCAAGCCATCGCCCTGGACGGCCATTTCGGTGTCGAGCAGCCCGCCCGGCACCGCACAGGCCTTTTCCTCAACTTCAACGGTTCCGCCGGTGTCTGGCGCAAGGAGTGCATCGAGGATGCTGGAGGCTGGCAAGGAGATACTCTGTGCGAGGACCTGGACTTGAGCTACCGGGCTCAATTGGCAGGCTGGGAACCGCTGTACTTGCGGGATGTGATCTGCCCGGCGGAGATCCCCCCTCAGATCCATGCCTTCAAGCGGCAGCAAGCTCGTTGGGCCAGGGGTTCTATCAGGTGCGCCATCAAGCTCTGGCGTCCAATCCTCAAGGCACCCATCTCGCTGTTCAAGCGCCTTCAGGGCCTCATGCACCTGACCAGCTATCTTGTTCATCCCCTCATGCTGCTGATTCTGCTCCTCTCGGTGCCTCTTATGATCATGGGACAACCCGTCGCCTTTCCCCTGACTTATCTGAGTCTCGCCAGTCTGGGACCGCCGACCCTGTACGCGCTGGCACAGCAAACCCTGTATTCCGACTGGATGAAACGGATGCGATACTTCCCTGTTCTGGTTCTCCTGGGCACGGGCCTGGCGCTCAGCAACGCCACGGCCATCTTCGAGGAGGCTAGGGGAAAACGGGAGGAATTTGGCCGCACACCCAAGTTCAGGCTGGAGAAGCATCGAGACGAGTGGAGAAGCAGTAGTTACGCTTTGTCCTTTGACTGGACGGCTTGGGGGGAGATGCTAGGGGCGTTGTACGCCTTACTGGGAGTCGTCGTAGCCTTGCAGCAAGGCCATTACTTCGCCATACCCTTCCTGATGCTGTACGCCCTTGGGTTCGGCTCCGTGGCCGCACTCACCGTCCTTCATTCTGGGTTCGGTTGGACGCGAGCCAGAGCCTCATTGACCAGGGCAGAAAGACCCCTGGCCGGGGGCGCTCACCCCACCTGGAGACGGTGAGCAGAAGGCAGGGTCGTCGACGAGCTTTTACGCGGCAAGACAAGATTCTGCGAGCTCATGCCACGAAAGGCGCCTCTGACCTCAGACCATCCTGGGCCAGCACAGATGTGATGCAGGCACGCGCGGTCATCGACCATTTCCCCAGCCTTCGCCATGGTCAGGCCGACTTACTCCAGGTTGGCTTCCGAGACCACGCCCTTGCCCGTGGCCTCACTACGACAGGCGATGTTGACAACCTTGCCTGGCGTCTTGTGTCGGATGCCTCGACGCACAATGCACAAATGCTCCGGCGATTCCAGCCCCAAGCTCTCACCTGAACTCGAGCCCCTTCTCCAGAATGACCTTCAGGCAAGCATCCACCACTTCAGGATCATACAGGGTACCCCTATTCAGCGAGATCTCCTCGAAGGCTTCCCCGATCACGTGTGCCGGACGGTAAGGCCGGTGGGAGACCATGGCCTCGATTACGTCGGCCACCGCTAGGATGCGAGCCTCGACGAGAATCTCTGCACCCGGAAGGCCCTGAGGGTATCCCGAACCATCCATCCTTTCGTGATGCTGGAGCACGATTTCGGCCACAGGCCAGGGAAACTGTACCGTCTTCAATATATCGTAACCCGCTTGGGGGTGAGCCTCAACCATGCCAAATTCTATTCCTGTCAACGCGCCGGGCTTATTGAGAACTTCAGCAGGCACGTATATCTTGCCGATGTCATGAACGACCCCGGCCACACGGATCCCCTCGATTCGCTCTTCCGAAAGGCCCATCTCCTCGGCGACGGCACAGGCCAGGCGCGCCACACCCTGCTGATGGCCTGCTGTGGACGGATCCCTCTTCTCGGCCATCGTTGCCAGGGCACTGACCGTTCCATCCAGCATTCTCTGCAGCCTCCCGAGGGTCCGTTCGAGTTGCCCCTCTGCCCGCCTGCGCTCGGTGATATCTCTCGATACTACAACCGCCTGAATGACCTTGCCGCTTTGGTCTCTTGTTGGACATGCAGAGACCTCTACATACATCTCTCTACCATCGGCCCGATAATGCACATGTTCGCTTACTGCGTACCCTGCGCCAACTATGGTAGCTCGGACGGGACAGATATTCGGCGGTGCACACGGATCAGACCGACGATGGGTTACCTCGTGACACTTCTTCCCAATAACCTCCTCTGCCTTCAATCCAAGCTCCTCCAAGAA
>JAUWYD010000088.1 GCA_030616025.1 Chloroflexota bacterium | reverse complement strand
TATCGAGGAATCCAGGCGGAGTTCTACGCCCAAGCCCAGGATCCTTTGGATGTCCTTATCCAGCGCCTCCCGTGGCAACCTGTATGACGGAATACCTGCCCAGAGCATTCCTCCTGGTGAACGTAGAGCTTCAAGGATCGTCACGCTATGGCCGGCCTTGGCGCATTCCCAAGCGACGGTGAAGCCTGCCGGTCCAGCCCCTATGACGGCAACCTTCTTCCCTGTTGGCTTTCCGGGCGCCACGCTGGCCTGGCCGTAGTCGGCTGCCGCCCTCTTCAGCCAGGCGATAGCCAGGGCCGTGCCCTTCTTGCCCACAGGACACTTTTCCTCGCAATAGTGTACGCAAACCCGACCACAAGTTGAGGGAAACGGATTGTACTCAAGGATCTGCTCCAGTGCCTTGTCGAAGTCCCCTTCCTCGATAAATGCGATATAGTCCTGCGGGCAGCAATGTAGAGGGCATTCCTCATCGCAGCGGGCCTTCTTGCAGGCGATGCATCTCTTCGCCTCTTCAACTGCCGCCTCCCTGGTATAGCCCAACACGACCTCATCGAAGTTGTGAATGCGCTCGCTCGGATCCTGCATCTTGATCTTGACCCGGTCGGGCTTCATCTTCCTCTTCTTCTTCTCGGCCAAGGTAGCCTCCTCGCGAATCAGTCGTCATCTTCCGTACACGGACCTAGTGAAATGCCGGGCGATATTATAAGTAGCCCTAGCCAGCTTGTCAATGCTAGTACCTGCTTAGTGGCCTAGCTGCACTAGATGCTCTGCTCGATAAGGGTAATAGTCGAATGCGCAGTCGAAGGAAGCCGTTCTCCCCGGGGCGATGCGGGAGGGCTCCGTGTACGCAAAATTGGCGTTAGCGATCCTACCCAGCGAATCGTACAGGGAGACGACGACTTTGACATAGTAGGCCGTGGCCGATCCGTCATTCCGCACCGTGCCGATCACGTGATACAGGCCCGCATCGTCTTGACGGGCGTAGCTATGCACTACTGTCAGGCCCTCCTTGGGCCGCTCGGTCGTTGCGCGACCCGTCGCACGTAAGCTGAATCTCTCCCAATCGCCAGCGCCTAGCCAGGTCATCACAAAAGGAGTTCTCTGTCCTGGCACGAGGAGGTCCAAGAGAGCGGAGCCGGTACTCTCCTCGAGGACATTCCCCGTTTCATCGTAGAAGGTAACCCTCACCCGGATTTGATCCACGTTGTGCTTCATATCGTTGTGCAGTTCACCCACGACGTGCAAATCGCCCAACTCATCTAGGTAGTCGTTGGTGCCCATTAGTCCCAGTATCACGTCCGACGGTTGAGGGGAGGTACGCGGCGTCGGAGTAGGCGGGCGAGGGGTTGGGGTTTCCCTGGCTTGCTCGGAACTGAGACTTGACTGGGTGAGCCTGTCCAAGGGAAGACTCAGCCAGGAATGCGTCTTGACAGCTATCCCGGCAGGAAGAGACTCGGTCTGACCATCGAAGGTGGTGATTAGATAGCGGTAGGTCGTTGAAGGGCGCAGGCCGCTCTCGCTGAACTGTGCACGCCGCACGCTGGTCTTGAAAGTGTACATGTTGTACCCCAGGCCCATGTCCCAGTATATGCGGTAGATGGCCCCCCGCGCGTCGCCAGGAGGATCCCAACTCAACTCAATCTGATCTCCCCCTACGGTGGCCCCCAGCGGGTCCGAAGGGGGCAAGGGCCTGGGTTTGGGAGGCGCCAGCGTGGCCTCAAGAATCACATGTTCAGTGGCGGTGGCAGTCGGAATGGTGGGGCTGGCGGTCGAAGTAGCGGTCCAAGTATGAGTATAGCTTGGTGTCGGTGTTCTGGTGCGGGTCGCTTTCGGCGTGTTTGTGCTTGTAGGAGTGTACGTTGGCGTGTCAGTAGGGGTTCTGGTGTGAGTGGGTCTTGATGTTGCGGTGGCGGAGGATGTGGCCGCGATGACTGCGGTCGGTGTCTGAGTAGGGGTGCGCGTCGCGGTCACTGTAGAGGTACTGGTAGGCGTGTAACTAGGGCTCTCAGTAAGAGTGGGTGTCGATGTTGCCGTGTGGGTGTGTGTGGTGGTTGGTGTTAGAGTCTTCGTCGGCGTATTGGTTGGCGTCTTGCTAGCTGTAGGTGTGTGAGTTGGAGCTGCTGTCGGACTGGCGGACATCGCAGGGCTGGGTGACACGCTGGGCTCCGGATGGGCCGTGGGTGGTCGCGGTGTAGGTGAACTTGTGGGTGTGGAGGTGTAAGTGGGCACTATCGCTATTGCGGTCGGGCTGGCCAGGACCAACGGTGATGGAGGGAGCAGGGTGCCAGCGGCGGTTGGCCTTGCCAACGCAGATTTTGACGGTATCTGATAGATCACCAGCAGTATGAATGCACCGATGACGAAGAAGTTAAGGACGGCCAGGGCGACGATGATCATCACCCATGACTCGGAACTGAGCTTCCTCATTCTATGTCGAATTCGGGCGGTTGTCCTCTGGTCAGTTCGATGAGTCGGCGCGCGAGCGCGAGAATAGGCGCGCTCAGTTTGATCAGGTCCCTCCAAGGAATGTCCCTAGCACCGAGAGTGGCTCTCTGCCTGGAGCGGCGAAGCAGAATGATGGCTGCAATTCCGCCCACAGAGGCTCCCAGCACGATCCCCATCAATATGACAGGATTCCAACCCTTGGTCTTCACTGGCTACCTCCGTCTTGCCAAATAGCTGCAGGCTCTCCTAACCCCTGCGCCCGCAGCCCCTGCCCAGAGGAAGGGCTGGACGGCTATGGCCATTGCTGCTTTTGTCGCCATCTCCACTTGCGCGGTTCTCCGCGCTACCTTCCGCAGGCTGGGTCGAATAGGGGCTTTGAGGCGGCGGAGGTATCTGATGGCGTAAAAGGGGATGATCAACAGTGGGAGACTCAAGATGACGGCCTCGACGATCAGTAGAACGAGGGCCAAGTCTCTTGCCAATGCCAGAGTTTCTGGCGTCATCGCTTACCTCCATGTCAATGGCGACGCTAGAGTATTCTACATGGATTGTCCTCTTTTGTCAATCATCGTAGTATGTTGCCAAGAGTGAGGCGTTCTGCTATAATGACGTGGCTTGTCGCATCGAAGCTAGTCAGGGAGAGGCTCATAGTGAAGTGTCCTAATTGTGGCGCAACCTTCCGGGGCGGGCGAGGGAGATGTCCTGCCTGCGGCTTCAGGGTGCAGGTGAAGAAGCTGGTAAGGCGCTGCCCAGAGTGCCGAGCCAGGGTTGCTGAGGCAGCGAAGACGTGCCTCATGTGCGGGACGTCCCTGGAAGAAGGAAAGGGCTTTCTTCCCCGCGTTTCCCTATCCATGGTCCCCCCTGCGCCACTGCTTGGAGTTGTCCTGGGGATGCTGTTGTTAGTGGCTGTCTGGTTCATCAAGCCTTGGCGAGCCATACAGTTGGGAACCTACCATACGCCGACACCGACATTGACACCAACGGCAACTCCCACGGTCACTCCCACCTCCACAGGTACTCCTACTCCAGCTCCAACCGCTACTCCCTCACCGGAGACCGCGACCTACATTGTGCGGGCGGGTGACACCCTGAGCCTGATCGCCGCTCAGCTGGATGTGCCCGTGGAGGCCATCATGGAGGCCAACGGCCTTACCGATCACATGATCCAGGTTGGACAGGAGTTGGTAATCCCTCTGGAGGGTGGTAGCCCGAGTACTAGCCCCGAGCCTGGCGAGACGCCCGCAGCTGAGGCCACCAATCAGCCGGAGACGTTGACTTATGTGGTACAGGCGGGAGATAGCCTGTCGGGAATCGCTAAGCGCTTCAACGTCTCGTTAGAGGTTGTCATGGAGGCCAACGATATCACGGATCCAGACTCCATCCGCCAGGGACAGGAGTTGGTGATACCTGGATCCGGTGCTTCGACCGAGACGCCCGGAATAGGTGGGCAGCCCACCCCCACTGTGTCATCTCAACTGGTCTACCCAGCACCGGTTCTGCTTGGGCCTCCGGACGGCCGTGAGTTTCGTGAGGAGCAGGCGGAGTTGCCGATCTTGCTCAATTGGCTCTCCGTGGGCTTGCTGGCTGAGGGCGAGTGGTACTCAGTCACCGTGCGCTACACGGATCCCGAAGAAGAGGACGAACAAGAGATGGTCGAGTTCACCAAGGCCAACTCATATCACGTGTCAGCTGCGTTGCGACTGCCCGTTGACGCCGAATCGCACCTCTTTGGATGGGAGGTCAGCGTTGCGCGGCTCACAGAGACTGAGGTTGAAGGCAGCCCGGAGGTTGTGCCTATCGGTCGCAAGAGCGAGACACGCACGTTCTATTGGTACTAGTAGGCCACGTTCCACCTATGGTCATCCCCTCGACCACAACGGTCGGAGCACCGATGGAGCCCCAGATGGGGATGAACCGCGGGCCGCCCGCAAGGGCCACAAGGTTCTTTGCCGGTCCTCCACAAAGATCTCGGCAAGGTCTCAGCCGTTCTTCAGGCCTTCGCCAAGAACCTCTCCGGCCAGATCTTGCGCGATCATCTGGCGTCTGGGAATGATACCTCATGTCTCTTGCAAGTGGCGAGCCAGGATGAGTTGAGGAAAGCAAAAGACATCGCTTAGCCGATAGCGATGTCCTTTTTCGCCTGGCCTCTCGGTCGGATTGAGGCCTAGCGCGAGCTATCCGCTGGACTCAGGCTTCGCTTGGTGCAATCTCTTGAACAGGCGAGATTTCCTGCGGGCCGCGTTCCTCTTGTGTATCGTGCCCTTTTGGGCAGCTCTATCCAATGCAGTCGCAGCCAGTTGGGCGGCCTGAGCGGCCTCGTCCCACTGTCCTTGACTGATGAGCTTGTTCGTTCTCTTGATGTAGGTTCGAGCTTGGGATCGATAGACTCTGTTACGCAGCCGCCTCTTCTCCCCTTGCCTCAACCTCTTCTTCGCCGACGCGATGACTGGCAATCGTTCTGCTCCTTTCAGATTCTACGTTCATCAATTAATCATACACCCTTTTGACGGATTTGTCCAACCTTGCATTCGAGTGAAACGATGGTATAATGTGTGATGCAAACAGTTGGGTTCTTGGAGGCGCTGCACACTGATGAGGGAGATGCGGCTCGACACTTTGACGTTGAGGTATTGGCAGAATCTCGAATTGGCAGACGGAGAGTTGGAGTATCTGTCAGAGTTGCTGATAGAGGAGGAGTCCCCGCTGGCGGTCGAGGGTCTCACCCAGCGATTGATGGAGAAGCGCGTCAGGGAGGAGAAGGAGGTCTGGGAGGACAGAAAGGCGAAGGGGCTCATCTACCAGCCCCGAGAGGCGCATGCCGAAGGTGATCGTTTGGTGTTTTCGGCCATGGGAGACGCAGCGGGTACGGTGGTGAGAGTGCGTCCAGGGCGACACCCTGACTACGCCCCCTTCGACGTGATCCAGGTGAGGATGGAAGGGGACGGAGAGATCAAGGAGTTTGCTTCCAATCTGTCGCACCCCCATGCTCTGAACTTCATCGCCGTGGATGAGGACGAAGATCTGGCCCATGACGACATTGGCGCCTTGAGTGACAAACTGCTTGAGAGATATGGACAATACGTAGTACCACTCCTATTGGCGACCCTGGGCGAGAGTTCAGAGTTCGTGAGTTTCGGCGGGGAGTGGTTCCTCAGAGGGTTCCTGCTGCCGATAGAAGAGGGACATCTGAATCTGGCCGAGGCTGTTCTCGATCTGGCCACTGGCTTCTCGATGACTGAGGAGATACTGGAGGTCTTGGAGATGCCCAAGGAAAGCGGGCAGGCAGTGCAGATGTTTTC
>JAUWYD010000334.1 GCA_030616025.1 Chloroflexota bacterium | reverse complement strand
GTGTTGTCTGACGCGCAGCAGAGAGAGATGCTCTCCCTGGTTGTGGATATCCACCAGTCTCTGGCCGATCTGGCGCAGAACGCCAAGAGTAGTCAGGCGTCCGTTCACGCGACAGATGTTTCGCCTCTCGCGGTTGACCTCTCTCGTCAACATAAGGGTGTCGTCTTCCGCATTCTCCAGGCCATGTTCTTCCAGCAGCGGCAGGATGACCTCCCGGTACAGAGTCGCCGATGGGGAGAACACGCCTTCTATGAGGGCTTGATCTGAACCAGTTCGGATCTGGTCGGTGTCGGCTCTTCCCCCCAGAAGCGTGCTGACGGCATCAATGATGATGGACTTGCCCGCGCCCGTTTCTCCCGTCAGCGCATTGAAGCCCGCAGATGGATGGAGGTCCAGGTTGTCTATGATGGCGAAGTTGCTGATGGTCAGGTAGGTAAGCAACGGTCCCTCCGATGACCACGGAATGCGCTCAACGAAGACGCCTTACAGCCACTGCCACAGCTACCGCGGGATATATCCAGTAGTAGAGGTTGAGCAGCGACGCTGGCACCACGAGCAAAGCTCCCACCCCAAACATGAAGGCTGCGACGAAGAAGGAGCCCAGTACATAGCCGACGATGACGGAGATGCCGGCCACGATTTGAAGGCCTCTGCCCCTCTTGTACCTGGTCACTCTTGTTATGGCCTCGGCGATGATGCCACCTGCTATCAATGCGGCGAAAAACGAGAGAAAGAAGATGGGGACGAAGAGAGGGAGAATCTGGACGATGACACCGCATATCACGGACGATCCCAGGCCGGCGGCGAGCGCCCGCAGGTAAAAGGTTGCTGGCACGTCATACGTGGGCACTCTCTTCAGTCTCGCGCATCGTGGACACCGCAGTCCCACCGGGTGACGTATGGCGCACTCGGTGCAAATGGGCTGGTCGCACTTGCCGCAACGTACCAGGGTCTCTCGATCCGGATGATTGATGCAATGCATCGGTGCCGACATGGCTACTGCTTCAGTCTTTCCAGTAAGTTGCGGCCGAAGTAGTTCCTGGGCTGCGTCCTGACCAAGTTGCAGCGGTGAGGGCTGACGCTGACCAGTATTCTGTCCCCATCCTCGAGCTGTGTATCAATCTGACCATCAATGGTCAGGACGGCCGGATACTCGGTGGATAGACGAATCTCGATGCTACACTCTGGAGGAAAGACGATTGAGCGCTCCAGGGCCCGGTGGGGCGCAATGGGGGTGAGCAAAACATCCTTCAGTTGAGGGTGCAAGATGGGTCCGCCGGCTGCCAGGGAGTAGGCCGTTGAGCCTGTAGGGGTGGCGACAATCAGTCCATCGGCCACGTACTCGGCTACGTGTTCACCATCTACATAGGTCGCCAGTCGTACAACTCTTGACATGACGGCATGGCCGATAACCACAGCGTTCAGGGCCTCGTAGGAGGCCCGCTGATCGCCGTCCCTGTGGAGCTCCGCGTGGAGCATGATGCGTTCCTCGAGCCAGTAGTCGCCCGCCAGTATTGTGGGCAAGATTTCCACTGCTTTGTCGGGCTCTGCTTCAGCGAGAAACCCGAATCTCCCCATGTTCACACTGAGGATGGGCGTGCCCTGTACGGCGGCCATTCTGGCCGCTCTGAGGATGGTTCCATCTCCCCCGAAAGTCACTAGCAAGTCCAGGTCGGGGATGTGCTTTCTGGCTTCCTCATCCTCCCACGCAGAACCAGTCCAAGTGGAAAGCCCTTGGGACGTCAATAAGTCTTCCAGGCTCTGAGCCAGGCGTTGTGATTCGCCTATCTTCGGATGGTAGAGTAGTCCAATCTTCTGCACGAGGTCTCGCTCACTCAAACCGCCTTTGAGCGATTATAGCTCAAACCGCTCTTTCTGGCTAGAACTCTGGCTGCGGGGCGATGAAGGAGTCCAGCACCCTGATACTGCCATGGCACGTACACTCCGCTGCGCTCCGCCGTGAGAGTCGCGCTGGAATGGATTCCTGCGTCGGGGTTGGCAAGTGCCCGCACGACTTCATGATCCTCCTACGCTGGCATCTTGAAGTCAGCCCTCAGCTCGAGACACGTTCTCTATTCAGTGTTGCAGGAAGGAGAGATAAATGTAGGGATGATTACGGAACGATTGGAGGCGGAATGGTATAATATAGATAGAAGAAATCTTCCTCCTCCTTTCGAGAAGGGGGGCCGGGATCCTTGAGGTCTTGGTCCTCCTTTCATTTTCACAGGTCGATGCTTTCCCCAGGACTCAAGACCACGCTGTCTGCTCCC
>JAUWYD010000301.1 GCA_030616025.1 Chloroflexota bacterium | reverse complement strand
GTTGTCTCGGGGAATGAGGCCGCCAACATCTCGTCGGGGCACACTGTGGTGATCGCAGGAGGAGGGGGGCCCATTGGCCTCATGCATCTTCAGCTGGCGATGCACAGCGGGGCCAAGCAAGTTGTGGTAATTGACCTCAAGGACAGCAGATTGGAACTGGCTCGGGAGCTAGGGGCAACGGCAGTGATCAACGCCGCGACAGAGAATCCGGTGGCGGGCGTCAAGGGCCTAACCGACGGCCGGGGGGCTGACGTGGTCATCGAGACTGCGGGAGTGCCCGAGGTTTGGCAAATGGCCTTGGAACTGGCGCGCAAGGGAGGAACTGTGGTCATGTTCGGGGGTTGCCTGTCGGGCACCCAGATACCGTTGGATACGAGCGCGGTACACTACGGCGAGTTGACCATCAAGGGGGTCTTTCATCATACGCCGCGGACGGTTGGGAAGGCGTTGGAGTTCTTGAGTCAGGGGGTCGTCAAGGCAGGGCCCCTAATCAGCGGACGGCTGCCGCTGAGGGACGTGGAGAAGGCTTTGCGTATGGTGATGGCAGGGCAAGCTATCAAGATGGCTATCATCCCTTAGGACATCCCAGGGCATGACATGAGAGTCGCCAAGTACTATAGTCGCGATGATGTTCGCTTGGAGCAAATACCGGTGCCTGAAATCGGCCCTGGCGAGGTGCTGGTACAAGTGGAGGCCTGTGGGCTCTGCGGCAGCGATCTCATGGAGTGGTATGCAGACAGCAAAGCCCCCGCTGTACTGGGGCATGAACCAGTGGGGTTTGTTTCCCAGCTGGGGAGCGGAGTGCAAGGATTTACCCTTGGGGACAGAGTCTTTGTTCATCATCATGTCCCTTGTTTCGTCTGTCACTACTGTCGACGGGGCAACTATTCATCCTGCCCCACTTTCAAGGAGAACGGCATCTATCCTGGTGGTTTTGCAGAGTATGTCCGGGTAAGGGCCATCAACGTGCAGTGGGATGTGCTTCACCTGCCGGAAGGGCTCGGTTTTGAGGAAGCGACATTGATCGAACCCACCGCCTGCGCCATCAGGGGCATGAAACGGTGCGGCATGCAAGCAGGTGACAAGGTTCTGATCATTGGGGCAGGGGTGAGTGGTTTGCTGTTCTCCCAGCTGAGCAGGTTGTGGGGTGCGAGCCTGATCATCGCCACAGATCTGGTGGAGTACCGTCTACGGATGGCTTTGGAGTTCGGAGCGGATTCCTTCGTCAACGCCAAGGCGCAAGACTGGGAGACGGAGGTGCTGGAGGCAACCGGGGGTGCGGGTGCAGACGTGGTGATCGTGACTCCAGGCAGCGTGGCGGCCATGCAGCAGGGACTGAAACTGGCTGGCAAGGGAGGTAACGTCCTCATCTACGGACCGCTTCCGCCTGGTGCGACTCTGCCGGTGGAGGTCCATGCCTTGCTTTTCTCGGAGAAGACGCTTGTGACTACATATTCTTGCGGGCCCGATGACACGCGTACCGCTCTTGAGCTGATTCGCGGGGACAGAGTTCGAACGATGGGCTTGGTCACTCATAGTTTCGGCTTGGATGAGGTGGAGGGGGCCATGCGCTTGGCCGCACAGGCTGCTGAGTCTCTGAAGGTTGTGATTATCCCCTGATTCCGGGTTGGACTGTGCCTGGGAGAACCAGCAGCTGGATGAAGGCTGGAGGAGCGGCATAGGAGATCACAGCATGAAGGAATCCACCAGTTCATGACGTGGGCAGAGCTGCGAAAAAGGCTGGACCTCAATCTAGTTCTGATAGCTCTCCTAAGCGTTCTTGCCTTCGCCCCCCTTACCTACCCGGGCTTCTTCCAATCACACTCCAGTTTCCTGCCGGTTTTCAATCTATTCGACCTGGAACGTGATCTGTGGGGCAACTGGGGGTGGGCCCCCACGCTGGTCAGGGGTTTCGATCTGCTTAGAGGAGAAGGGCCCCTTCCCTATCTCCTCGCCGAGTTTCTTCGGTGGCTTGGCGCGGGAGGAGTGCAAGCAATCAAGGCTGTCTACCTGCTGGGTTTCATGTCGTCCGGGCTGGGCATCTACCTTTTAGGGAAGGAGTTCTACGGGGCCCCAGGAGGGTTGGTGGCCGCAGTGGTCTACGTATATTTGCCCTATCATCTGGCCACGGTCTATGTGCGCGGCGCATACGCCGAGGCGTGGGCATTTGTGCTCTACCCTCTGATCCTTCTCTGCCTGGTGAAATACATGAGCAAAGGAGCTTGGCTATGGGCAAGTGTGACTGTCCTTCTTTATGCTGCTGTGGCTTTGACTAACCTTGGCCCGGCACTGTTGTATGGCTTGTTGCTGCTCACATACGTTCTGATCCTGAGTCCCTCGAGGAGAGCGAAGGGACAAGCTGTTCTGCTCCTGGTGCTGGCAGTGATTGTGGCGCTCCTGCTCCAGCTGCCTACGGTGACGCGGCATGGTCTGGTCGTCCAGAGCGCGCAGGATTTCACACAGCATTTCGTTTACCCGTTTCAGCTGCTCTCAGCAAGCTGGGGCTCCGGGTCCAGCGTGCCTGGCTGGGACGACACTTTGCCGCTACAACTCGGGCTGGTTGCCACGGGCCTGACTGTACTCTCTGGGATGCTGTTGGCGGGCAAAGACGTGGATCCGACTCTGCGGAAGAGAGTAGGCTTCTTCGTGGCCAGTGCTCTGGTCATG
>JAUWYD010000191.1 GCA_030616025.1 Chloroflexota bacterium | reverse complement strand
TTTGGCGGCTTACCCTACGAGGTTGGGCCGATACGACCCCCCAGCGAGGCCGCAAGCTTACTGATCAGGGCAACCAAGAACTGCCCCTGGGACAAGTGTGAGTTCTGTCCCACCTACAAGGCGGCGCGCTTCGAACGAAGGGCCCTCGAGGATATCCTGGACGACGTAGATAACGCGGTGGCCTTTCACGGCGATGTCTTCCAGACCGCTTTCATCCAGGACGCCAACAGCCTGGTGATGAAGACCGCCGATCTTGTGAAGGTTATCTCCCACCTAAAGGAGAGGTTCCCCAGTGTACGACGAGTCACCAGCTATGCCAGGGCCAGAACCGCGGCGCGGAAATCGGCAGAGGAACTGAAGGAACTCCACGAAGCCGGGCTATCCAGACTGCACATCGGCCTGGAATCTGGCTATGATCCCCTGCTGGAGTACATGAAGAAGGGGGTGACCTCTGATCTGGTCATAGAGGGAGGAAAGAAGGTTGTGGAGTCGGGCATCTCCCTCTGTCTTTACGTAGTCCTCGGCCTTGGAGGCAGGCTGAGGCTTGAGGGAGAGGAAGCCTGGAGGAACCATGCCCTGCATACTGCTCGCGTCCTCAACGAAGTGAATCCCAACTACATCAGGGTTAGGACCTTGACAATCAACGAGGGCATGCCGCTGTATGAGAAGCTGGAAAGCGGCGAGTTTGAGCCAGCGAGCGACGCGGAGGTGGTCAGGGAGGAGCAGGTTTTGATCGAGAACCTGGATGTAACCAGCTACTTCGCCAGTGACCATTCAACCAATGTCTTGATGGACGTGCGGGGCCAGTTGCCCGAGGACAGGGAGGCGATGCTCTCGATCATCGAGCAGTATCTCGAACTCTCGGAAGAAGAACAGTTCAATCTCAGGCTGGGGACCCTACTCAGGTACTTCGGCTATGAGCCGAACTACCGCTCCTTCAAGGACTTCTTCGTGCCTTCTCGGAGAGAGGCCGTTACGACCTTCATTCACGCTCTGGAGCAAGGCCAACCGGGCCGACCGAAGGAGTTGGTGTCCCAGTTCAACAGGATGCTAGTGTGACGGACACCATCAGCCAGCAAGGAAGTATGGTGACCGCCAGCGAGGCTTGTCAAGGTGAGAGTGGCATCGAGGAGGGCTGGCACTCAAATCAGAGACTTGGAGGAGTGAGGAATGATGCCTCTTCCGAGGTATGAAGATCGGTATGTCAAAGTGGGTGGCAGGAATGTCCGCTACTGGGTAGAGGGTGAGGGCCCGGCAGTGGTCCTGGTGCATGGCCTGGCCTGCTCGGCCGAGTTCTGGCAATACACTGTCGCCCCGCTTTCGGAAGGGCATCGCGTGTATGCCCTTGATTTGCTGGGATTCGGACGTTCTGACAAAGCTATCGGCGAATTCTCGTTGCCCTATGGAGCTTCCTTCTTGGCCGACTTCATCGATGCTGTAGGGGTAGAGCGGGCCACCCTGGTCGGCAATTCGCTGGGCGGGGTCATCTGCGCCCAGTTCGCGGTGCAGTTCCCCGAACGGTTGGAAAGGCTGATCCTGGTAGGCAGTGCTGGCTTTGGCAGGGAACTCCAATTCTTCCTGCGCTTGTGGTCCGTGCCTATCCTGGGAAGCATGACATTCAGCCTCTACCAGAGGGCATTCCCCGTCGTGAAAAGGTTGGTCTTCTATGATTCGAGCTCGATAGACCGAGAATGGGTTTCAGCCGCAGCGGCAATGGTGAGGATGCCTGGGGCGAAGGAGAGCTCCCTGAGAATCGTCCGGCTGGGTGTTGACATGACGGGACAGCGGGACGAGCTCGTCCGGGATCTTCATCTCCAACTGGCTCATATGACCGCGCCGACTCTTGTGATTTGGGGCAGCCACGATCCCGTAGTGCCCGTCTCCCACGCCTACGCGGCCGAGGAACTGATACCCAATTCGAAGGTGCGGATAATGGATCGCTGCGGACACACGCCGCAAGTGGAGCGACCCCAGGAGTTCAATGAGTTGGTGCTGGACTTTCTCAGTGAGCCCCACTCGGGCGGATAGGCAGGCATGCCGAATACACGCGTCGGAGAAGTGTGACGCGCGGAGTTGATGGCGGGAAGCAGAAGAAGGCCCGGGGTAGCCGCGGAGTGTATCCTGTTTCCGGGTTCGACGCGTGAAATCACCCTCAGCGGGGTAGACGATTCTCCTTGCAGCTTCCCACTTTGCGACACGTACGATGCCGTTTTCGCTCGAAGAGGCCGCCCCGGGCGCGTTGCACATCTCGGGCTACGACATTGGCGGACTCCACGTCGTATTCACTCTTCCGCGAGGACGATGATCTCATCTTGTTCCACGAAGGTGACGCGGGCCGACTTGTCCGGATTCAAGACTACGCCATAGCCCTTTGTTCCGTCTCTGGCGTCAGCCTGGAGCCGGTAGCCGAGCGCTGCCTCGCCACGTCGCCGGGCGGCTTCCACTACTGTGTAGAAGTTCAGTGGCTCGCCCGGTTCGACATAGCTAGCCGCTGGCTTGAGGTAAATCTCCGATCCCGCTGGGTCGAACAGATCAGTGAAGACGGCGCCGAGTCCCTTGTTCTCTGAGATCTGTGACACGATCAGACTGACGAGCCTGTCGCTCACAACAAAGTCGTCGGCTCGCGTGACCTCAGCCAGGTTCCGGTTGCGAATGTCGAGCATCTCAGTGACGATGGAGAAGGAGTATCCCATCCGGTCGGCGATGTCGCGCAGGTGCAGCAAGGTTATCAGTGTGCGCGCATCGGCCCGCTGGACGTCGAGCATATCAGAATAGGGCAAGAGGATCACATGGTCACACGCCCCTGTCAGCAACTCGTCCAGGGTGCGTCGGTCGGTGGTGTCACGGTGTTGGAAGGTGACCGTCTGATTCCTGATGCCGGTGCAATGTCGGCCGATCTCAGCGTCACCGTCGGCAGAATCGGCCGCCACGGTGACGGTGGAACCCGGCGCAATGTAATGATCCAGTTCGTTGATGATGGCCGGGGCGCGCCAATTCCAGCCCAGGATTAGGACGTGTTCTGGTTCTGGTTCGGCGGGTTGCGGACTTCGGATAGCACCTTCGTCGATCTCCAGGTCCTCCCGCCCTGACAACCGGACTGTGTCGTCGTCCTCGGAGATTGCGATGATCTGGTCTCCGTCCTGGATCTGCGTGGTCATGGGTGGGTTGAGCTTTGGCAGACCTCCTTGTGGACACAGCCCGATCACGGCCGAATCCTCGTACGCTAGCAGAGCTTCCCTGAAGGTCCTGCCGACGAGGCTCGGCTCGGCCTTGAAGTAGATCTCGTCACCGGCAAAATCGAGCAAGTCCGTGTACACCACTGATAGCCCTGATTGGCGACAGGTTTGCGCCGTAATCCGGGCGATTAGACCACCCGTCAACACCAGTTCTGCCTCGTCCTTGCCGACGATCCGCGCCACTTCCATGTACTTGGGATCGTGAATCTCAGCCACGATATGGTAGGGTTCGGGCCGCCGGTCAGGGTTGTTGGTGATGGCCAGCATGGTCTTGATCACGCTCGAGTCTGGATCGTCGCCGTCGGGCGCGAGAATGATGATTGATTTGGCGGTACGGAGGCTGACAATGCCCAGGTCGGTCATCTCCATCGGATTTCCGCGGCGACAGACGATGCGCGTACGGCCAGTGTCGCCTACCTTGTCTTTGATCTCATCTTCCATCTCCACCTTGCCTTTGGTGCCAAGGATGACGATGCAGGCCTTTGGCTGGTTCTCGTTGGCAACGAGCAGTTCGGAGATGATGGGAAATACCTGCTCCGACCAGCCCAGAATGACAGTGTGGCCGGTTTCGATGACCTTCGACCGTCCTTTCCGCA
>JAUWYD010000133.1 GCA_030616025.1 Chloroflexota bacterium | reverse complement strand
AGCCGCCTGATGGACGATGAAGAGACACGGAACTCACTCGCGAAGAGGGGTCGAGACCGCGTGCTACAAGGGTTCACCCAAGAAGAAATCGCCAGGGCGACGCACCTCGTTTATGTCAACATCATGGAGCACGTGCATTGACCCGTGTATGCTCGCACGTGCCGAAACTGCCCAATGCCCCTTGCTTCCGGACACGCACGTGATTATAATTCGCTAGTAGCATGCACATTGGCCTGAACGCCCATCTGCTGTCGTCTTCACGAAGCTACCGCGCTGCCGGTATCAACTGGTATATATACAATCTCCTCCGGTGTCTTGCAAGCGACGATAATCGGCACCGTTATACAGTCTTCCTCCGCGACAAGGAGGCAAGGGGAGCATTCCCTGGACTGAAGGCGAAGATGACCTCCCTGCCCACGGTCAATCCCGCGGTGAGGATACTATGGGAGCAACTGGTGCAGCCGGTGCACCTATTGCAGGAGGGGATAGACTTGCTGCATTCTCTGGCCTTCGTTCAGCCAGTATTCTTGCCGTGTGCCGGGATAGTCACAATCTATGACCTCAGCTTCATCCTCTTTCCGCAGCGTTTTCAGCCGTGGAGACGACTGTACCTGAGGTGGGGTACCCGGTATTCAGTTCGCAGTGCTCGACGCATCATCGCTATCTCGGCCAGTACCAAGCAGGACATCATCAACCTCTTGGGTGTCCCAGAGGACAAAGTAGATGTGGTGCCCTGTGGAGTAGACCAGGACTTTCAGCCTATCGAGAACGGCCGACTACTGAACGACCTTCGGAAGAAACGGCACCTGCCAGAACGGATGCTACTGTTTGTAGGTACCATAGAACCTCGCAAGAACCTGACGACCTTGCTCAAGAGCTACGCCCTGTTGAGAAAGCAGGTACAAACACCTCCCTTGGTCATCGGTGGGCCCAAAGGATGGCACCATCAGGAGGTGTTCACTCTTGCCCAGGAGTTGGGTTTGCAGGAATCTGTGATCTTCCCGGGCTACATACCACGAGAGGAACTGACTCTCTGGTACAATGCAGCAGACTGCTTCATCTATCCCTCACTCTACGAAGGTTTCGGCCTGCCACCTCTGGAAGCCATGGCCTGCGGAACCCCGGTGATCACGTCTAGCACCTCCTCGCTGCCCGAGGTCGTTGGTGAAGCTGGGATATTGGTCAGTCCTGACAGCGTGGAGGAGATAGCAGAGGCAATGCAGAGCGTGCTGACCGATGCTGAGCTACGGGCCGACATGAGAAGAAGAGGGCTGAGCAGGGCAAGGACGTTCTCGTGGGAGCGGGCGGCTCGGGAGACCGTCCAGACTTATGACCGGGCCATGACCGATTCCAGAAAGTAGGAGACGGGGTGTTTGGCACATACAAGCGTTGGTCAACTCTAGCTTTGGTTGTCACAGACGTCGTACTCATCAATGTCGCCTTCGTCCTCTCCTACCACGTGAGGTATGAACTGCAGTGGATACGGGCTGTGGCCGAGGCGTATTATGTGCCGTTCGAGGAGTATGTACCTGTCGCCCTGATTCTGACGGTGATCCTGTTGGCCGTCTTCAAGGCAGAGGGACTGTACGACCGAAGACGTGGAACGACATGGCTAGACGAGATATACACCATATTCACCAGTACTCTCATCGGCATAGCCATCATGATCTTCATCTTCTTCCTGTACCGTGCCCATTTCTACTCTCGACTGATCTTCTTCTATGCTGTTCTGCTCATCGGGAGCTTCCTGAGTCTCAGTCGCCTGGTCGAACGACAGATCAGGGACCGCCTCCGACGCCGCGGCGTCGGAGTGGATCGGGTGCTCATCGTTGGTGCCGGCGTGGTCGGTAAGGCCATGATGCGCAGCATCCTGGCTAGGCCTGAGCTAGGGTATCGTGCTGTGGGCTTCGTTGATGATGATCCCGGCAAACAGGAAAACGATATTGGCCCCTTCAAAGCCCTGGGCAGCACAGCCGATCTCCCCGTCATTCTGCAAGAGCAGACAGTGCATCAAGTCATCATCAGCCTTCCCTGGATGTCGCACCGCAAGGTCCTCAGAATCATAGCGGATAGCGAACGAGAAGGTGTCCGAGCACGCTTCGTGCCCGATCTGCTTCAGATGAGCTTGAGCCGGGTGGATACCGACGAGATAAACGGTATCCCCCTGATAGGCATGAAAGAACCCACTCTCAAGGGCTGGAGAATAGCCCTCAAACGCTTCACTGACATAGCTATCTCCAGTGCAGCACTCCTGATTCTGGCTCCCCTCTTGTTCCTCATCGGCGTACTGATCAAGCTGGACTCCTCTGGATCCGTCTTCTTCAAGCAGACGCGCCTTGGCCGAGGAGGAAAGCCGTTTACGTGCTACAAGTTCCGTTCCATGACGGAGGAAGCCGAGAAGGAACTGGCCAGACTGACCAGCCTGAACGAGGCAAAGGGTCCCATCTTCAAGATCAAGGACGATCCTCGGCGTACAAGGCTTGGCGGGACATTGCGCCGCTTCAGCCTCGATGAGCTGCCCCAGCTCATCAACGTTTTCCGAGGCGACATGAGTCTGGTCGGTCCTCGACCGCCTCTCCCCTCGGAGGTGGAGCAGTATGAGGACTGGCATCACGACCGTCTCAACATTCCGTCCGGCATAACTGGGCTCTGGCAGGTTATGGGCAGAAGCGATCTGAGCTTCGACGAGATGGTCATGCTAGACCTCTTCTACGCTGAGAACTGGGCTCTCTGGTTGGACTTCAAGATCATGCTGAGGACGATTCCCACCGTCCTCTTCGGCCGTGGCGCCTACTGAAAACCCCTCAGTGCAGGACCTGCCTCTGAGCGATGCTGCTCGGCGCGCGCGGCCGTACATTGGCCCTTGGAAGGGGAGATGACTACCCTCGAGCTACCCGGGCTGATTGACATTCACGTTCACCTGCGCGACCCGGGGGCGACCCACAAAGAGGACTTCGCCACCGGCACCGCTGCGGCCTTGGCGGGGGGAGTGGTTGCCGTGGTGGACATGCCCAACAACAGCCCACCAACTGTGGACGAGCAGACTCTCCGCCGCAAGCTCGACCTCGCCTCGCAGAAGGCGCGCTGCGATTTCGCGTTTTACCTGGGAGCTACCGCGCACAATGCAACGCAGGCACCGGAGAATGGCCATGTCGCTGGACTGAAGATGTACTTGGATGAGACCTATGGCCCCCTCCGAGTACGGTCTCTCTCTACCCTGATGGCGCACTTCAAGTATTGGCCGAGGAATAGACCCATCGCCGCCCACGCTGAGGGGCTATCCACCACCGTGGTCATCGGGCTGGCGCAGCTGTACGATCGACGGGTCCACATATGCCATGTCAGCCGAAAACCGGAGATAGAACTTGTCAAGCAAGCGAAGGAACGAGGCGCCCGTATCACCTGCGAGGTGACCCCGCACCACCTTTTCCTGACCGAGGGAGACGCCAAAGAGCTGCGTGGACATGGCCAGATGAAGCCCTCTCTGGGAAGCCTGGAAGACAGAGAAGCCCTGTGGGCCAACCTTGAGATCATAGACGCCGTCGCTTCCGATCACGCCCCGCACACGAAAGAAGAGAAGGCAGGCAGAACTCCTCCTCCAGGCGTCCCCGGCTTGGAGACCACGCTGCCCTTGCTCCTGAATGCGGTGGCCCACGGTAGGCTGTCCCTGGAAAAGCTCGTGCAACTGACCCATGACGGGCCGGCGCGCGTTTTGGGTGTACGCCCGCCAGAGGCAGCTAGCGTGGAGGTCGACCCAGAGGCCACATATGCTTTGCGGGGAGCTCAACTCCTCACCAAGTGCAGCTGGACGCCTTTCGAGGGTGTGATGGTCCAGGGTCAGATACGAAGGGTCTACCTGCGGGGAGCTAAAGTCTACGAAGATGGCCAGGTAGTTGCGCCGCCTGGATCGGGCCGACCTCTGGAACTGGCTTGACTCAAACCTACTGTTTCCAGGGCATGGCTGGGACCTCCGCGGGCTGGGCGTAAGGCCCGCGGCGAAACTCGTCCCAATACCCCTTCCCTTCCACCACCGAGTACGCAAAAATGGCCTGGCCCTGACATCCTGCCCTCCGCGCCATTTGGATTCGCGCCTGGATCTCAGAGAAGGAAGCGTAGTCGGCGTGGATACCCACGTACACGTGCCGGCCGTAGGACTCGGACATGAAGTCGCGCACCAGGGTCCCGAAGCGTTCACGACTACCTTTCACAGCGGTCCCATACAGCATCGGAGCGAGGGCGTCCATCTTCCCCATCTTCAGCCAGCCTCGCGAGTCCTGAAAGAAGCCGCCGTATCCCTCGTAGGTGGTGCTGCCGTAGGTGACCCACTGCCACCGATCCTTGTAGATGGGCCACACCGCGGCGGAGAGAGCAACACCCGGTCGCAAGGGCACTACCTCGTCATGGATGCGACTCACCAGTTCCGTGACCTGCGCTCGTTGCCAATCACCCCTGTCACTCGTCCCAGCTTCACGCCAGCCCCGTTCACTCACTGGATCGTAGGAGAAATGGGGGCCCGAATAGCGAACGTAGTCCAGATGCAAGCCGTCCACGTCGTAGTTCAGAACGATGTCCCTGCACACAGCCACTACGTGCTCCACCACCGCCGGATGAGCGGGATTGGCCGACAGGTAATGCTGGTTTAGCCCCATGGGGTTGCGATTGCGGTCCCATTGTACCCATTCGTTTCCGTACAGGGTGTTGAATCGCTGATACATATGACGTGGTGTCGTTCTC
>JAUWYD010000316.1 GCA_030616025.1 Chloroflexota bacterium | reverse complement strand
ACCGATGTGGACAGAATCGACCTGCCATGGCGCAGCTACTACATCATCAGAGAAGCCGTAGGCATACTGTGGCCCTATCTGGAAGAAGCGGGGTTTCCCCCCGACTGGGCGGCAACCCTGCAAAAGTGGGTTTACGCAGGGCCTTGATCATCCCTCTCGAACTCCCGAGAGAAGCAACGTCCTCACTCATCGAGGTAGGTGTGGGCCGGAGGGCGGCGGTTCGATTTGCAGGGCGGGTGTTGCCTTTGCCAGTCACGCATGGTAAAATCGGGGTCAAGCGCCGGCAGGCTCCACCAGCTACGCGAAAGGGTGACGAGCATGGAGGATATACCTCCCGCGATACATGAGATAGCCGTCTACACTGAGGCGCTGGAGGTGAGAGGAGAGGTAAAAGCCTGGCCTCCACGACGCATCCTTGATGTTCTGAATAGTCAGCAGACACCTTATCTCGATGTCGAGCAGGCATCAATCATCCCCTTGTCTCGATGGGGAAAGGCGCAACCCAGGATCGCCGATAGCGTCGTCCTGAACAAACAGGAGATCATCCTTGTCTGGCTTATCCGAGAGACCAAGGTAAAAGCAACGGAGTTCACGACAGTTCACAAGGTGCCTCAGAGAGTAATCGCGTACGCAGGGCCCTTCGTCGCTCAGGGGACCATGCACATGCTTCGCGAGTCGAGCCTTAGTCAGGCCATGGACGCCACCAGGGAGAAGTTCTTCGCTTTGACCAGCCCCTCCGTATTCTGCCTCTCGGTACCAGAGTTGACTCTCAAGGAAGGCATCGTCTTGAGTCTGAACAAAGACCAAGTTGCAGCGATGCAAGCCGGTGGGTGAGCCAGACTGGGATGGCTAGGGTGTGCGCACTAAGCATGAGACTCCTGCAGGCGAGGCTTCTGAGAGAAAGGCCAGAACGTCCCGGGTTCCAGCGACATAAGGGACTCGCATCACTCCGTAGTAGCTCTCTTGCAGCCGCCATAGTCCTGCTGGTGACTATTGCCACACTGCCGCTGTACGCCGCCTGCGGGCCGGGAGACCCAGCTCCTATACCGACAGCCACACCAGGCAAACCAACCGCAAGCCCTACAGACACGGCGGAACCTACGGCGACGCCGACCCAGTCCCGTGAAGATCTGTATGAGCCAAATGATTCGATGATTCGCGCCTTTGGCCCCTTGGTCCCGGGGCAAGAATACCAGGCCTGTGTTAGTGCGAAGGACGACGTGGACTACTTCTATCTGGAAATCGAGACTCCACAAACGGTCAAGATCACTTTGACTGACATACCTCCTGAAAGAGACTATGACCTATACCTCGTCACCGGCGAGGAGGATATCCTGAGTAGCTCTGCTACTTCAGGACAGGAGGAAGAACGAATAGAGTATACGACCAGCAGTGTGGGCGTCTTCTACGTCTTGGTACTGCCATTTCACAACTTCAGTGAGGTAACACCCTATACTCTTCAGTTGGAACTGTCGCCAGCACCGACCCCGAGCGGCGAAGACAGGTACGAACCCAATGATACGTTCGAGCAGGCCACCGGGCCCTTGGCATTTGCCCAAACCTATGAGTCCTACATCTGGGATGAGGGAGATATTGACACCTACCTGTTTCAACTAGCTGGCAGCGGCACTATCGCCGTGGATCTGACAGAAATCCCAGCGATTGCCGACTACGATCTCTTTCTCTATGAGGGGACAGGACACCTTCTGAACTCATCCACGCTTGTGGTCGACCACGAGCACATCGAACAGGAACTTGAACCAGGCATTTACTACGTCACTGTAAAGTCCTTCGCTGGATTCAGCCGCAATGAGTCCTACGCCTTGAAGGTCGTTGTAGTCGAGCCCTAGTCCCACATGGAAGTGCGCACGGCAGGTTCTTCGATGAGCAAAGGACAACAATAGAGATGGCTCAGGTTTGTGATGAATGTGGAGCCTACAACGCAGACGGTGATAGGTTCTGCCGCGGCTGCGGGGAGCCTTTGGGTGGGTCTGTCGAGTCGGCAACCAACCTGGCCTTCGACCGCAGGAGAAGGGGCACCGGGCCCTGGCTTGCCACCACACTGATCGGAGTGCTACTCCTGTGTTGCTTGGGCCTGGTGGGCGTTGCATTGCTGGACGAGTTAGTGCCAGCCCACCCGCTACGGACCCTGCTGGTGGGAACACCGACCCCCACGGCTACCCATCCCGCGACTCCGACGTTGGCTCCGACTGAGACTCCAAGCCCGCCACCTGCCTTGACTGCCACGCCTCAGGTGGGAATGGACAGCTTCGAACCCGATGACACGACGGCCCAGGCCAGGGACATAAGTACTGACGGCACTTCCCAGACCCACACCTTGAGCCCGCCCAGGGACCGGGACTACGTTTTCTTCCAGGCCGGGGCACGGATGCACTACACTGTGGAGACCGGCAACTTGGGCGACGACTGTGACACCGTCCTCACCCTCTACGATGAGGATGGGACACAGCTGATCCAAGATGACGATGGCG
>JAUWYD010000303.1 GCA_030616025.1 Chloroflexota bacterium | reverse complement strand
TGGAGCCCCAGAACAGCGATCAAGGCAGTCACCTTCAATGATCTGCGCATCGAGAAGACGCCTGAAGGATACGCGGCTACCATAGTGTTCGACACCTGAGAAGAGTCGGACAGCTACAGAAGGCAAGGAGCTTACCAGGTGCCGGCGTTGGTTCTGCTGTCCAAAGTATGTTCTGAAGGAGCTACCCAGGTCAAGTCGCGTGTGGAGACTGACAAAGAGTTCAAGGCTCAACCCAAGCGCCAGTGCCCAAGGGTGAAGAGAATCGCCAGCTATGCTCTTCTGGGACCCTATGATTTCCTGCACATCTTCCAGACGACCGATTTCAGGGAGGCGGCGAAGGTGGCGAGCAGCGCCACCTCTCTTGGGGCAGCCAGCACACAGACCCATACCACGATACCCTTCTCTGAGTTCCAGGAAATCGTAGAGGAACTGTAGGCCAGGCCAGGCCCCAGTCTGCGCGTTATGAATCACCCTGTTGCAGAAGCACCTGTGCGCGGCACCTGGATCCTCTTCGAGACAAAGGGAGTTTGACCATGATCGAAAAGAAAGACATCAAAAGGATCGGCAAGTACCTGTACGAGATTCCGACCAGCCATAGGGACGACATGCGGGTCTCGGCACGTATCTACGCTGACGAACAGCTTCTGGAAGCCGCGCTGACCGACCGCTCGATGAAACAACTAATCAACACCACCACCCTGCCGGGCGTGGTCAAATATACGCTGGCTATGCCGGACATTCATCAAGGGTATGGCTTTCCTATCGGCGGAGTGGCGGCCACACAACCCCCGGATGGCGTCATATCGCCTGGTGGGATAGGTTATGACATCAACTGTGGCGTGCGGATGCTGGCCTCGGGCATTGAGCGCGAGGCGTTGGCCCCTTACGTCGAGGATCTATTGCAGGCGATGTACCGCCTTGTGCCCACCGGCCTGGGCAAAGGCGGTATCAAGGTCGCCAAACGAGACATGGATAGGGTTCTGGAGCAAGGAGCCGCCTGGGCTGTCGGAAAAGGATACGGTTCCAAAGAAGATCTGGCGCGTACTGAGTCGCGGGGATGCATGGCCGGAGCTGATGCCTCCGCGGTTAGTCAAAGGGCCAAAGACAGAGGTCTCCACCAGTTGGGTTCCCTCGGTTCAGGAAACCATTTCTTGGAGATTGATGAGGTTACGGAAGTCTACGACGAAGAGGTTGCGGACATCTTCGGGTTGCAGCAGGGTTTCATCGCCGTCCAGATTCACTGCGGCTCCCGCGGCCTTGGACATCAGGTCTGCAGCGACTACGTCAGGCTGTTGCAGAAGGCCGTCAGGAAATATCACATAGAGCTTCCCGACCGAGAACTTGTGTGCGCCCCGTTCGAGTCGCCAGAGGGACAGGACTACTTCGCTGGGATGGCGGCTTCTGCCAACTTCGCGTGGGCGAACCGGCACGTTATTGCCCATTGGGTGCGTCGTGCCTTTGAGGAGACTCTTGCAGGGAAGATACCTTCATGGCAATTGACTCAAGTCTACGACGTTGCTCACAACATCGGCAAGGTGGAGCATTACACAGTGGACGGCAAGCGCACCAGGCTGGTGGTCCACCGCAAGGGGGCTACGCGCGCTTTTGGCCCAAGCTCCAAGGAGCTGCCCAAGGTCTATCGGAACGTGGGGCAGCCGGTGTTGGTGCCTGGAAGCATGGGGACCGCATCGTACGTCCTGGTGGGTACCGACAGAGCACTCGACCTGACTTTCGGCTCCACCTGTCATGGAGCGGGTCGGGTGATGAGCCGCACGAGAGCAAAGAAGACCATCTGGGGCGAGGACCTGATGCGACAACTGCGACAACAGGGAATCGCCGTCAAGGCCGGCAGCATGGCCGGCCTGGCAGAGGAAGCTCCGCAAGCCTACAAGGATGTGGCCCGAGTGGTGGACGTCGTGGCAGGCGCGGGGATCGCCCGCAAGGTAGCGAAGTTGACTCCCATCGGAGTCATCAAAGGCTGACCTCTGACCCTCAGCACCCCAGCTTTGAGTGCGCTACTCGTTCTGTCGATATGATCAACACGCCCCAGCTACAGCGCGGACCTGGGAGGTAGTTACACTGATGAGGCCGCTCTGACACCGGCCTTTTCTCCATCTGAGTCATGCCTGAACCGGCTCCACTGCTGGTTCCAGCGAGGCATCTCGCAGGCTTGCCGCCCGCCTGTACCGGGATTCCGACCGGATACTTGGGGCATCTGCCTCCAAGCAGGAACCTAGTCCTCTCCGGCCAACCCCAACTCGGGAGCAATCTCCTTCATGGCATCAAGCACGATTTGGATGTGCTCGTTCAGATCGACTTCCAGGTCGGCGGTGGCCTGTTCGATCTCTTCACGGTTCACTGCCGCCGCAAAGGCCCTGTCCTTCCACTTCTTGCGCACAGACTTGAGCTTGACATCGCGAATGCTCTTGCTGGGCCGTACAAGAGCCACGGCCACCAACAGGCCAGTCAGATCGTCCACCGCATAAAGGGCTTCCTCCATGACTGTTTCGCGAGGGACACCAGTGTATTCGCTGGCGTGAGATAGAACGGCTCTGACTATCTCTTCCGGCCAGCCCTTTTCGCGCAGTATCTTGGCGCCGGTAACGGGATGCCCCTCGACCGTCAGGTCCGGATTCTGCTCATAGTCGAAGTCATGGATCA
>JAUWYD010000271.1 GCA_030616025.1 Chloroflexota bacterium | reverse complement strand
GAGACATCAATTCCCGCACGCGATCTATACTCTCTCACCGAGCGGTTGAGGCACACTGGTCCTGTGCCGCGCGCTGTAGGCGATTCTCCTCCCCGTTATGAAGTAGGGCAACGTGAGACCTTCTGGGTCAACGATGACGACGTATCAGAAACGTATTTCACAATCGAAGCCGCTCTGCGCTACGCCACCCCCCATGTCTACATGTGGGTGCAGGATGGTCTGCGTCTGGATGAAGAGGGCATACGAGCTTCGGCACACGAGTTCGAGGAGCAGATCTATCCCACCAATCGCCGGTACTTCGGTTCCGAACGGAGCCCAGGGATAGACAATGACGTTCACATTCACATCCTCAACGCGAACCTTCCCAGCGTCGGCGGCTACTTCTCAAGCAATGATGAGTATCCGAGCATCGTTAACCCCTTCAGTAATGAGAAGGAGATGTTCTACGTCAACGCAGCCGGCGTCCCACCAGGTGACGATTACTACAATAGCACTGTGGCACACGAGTTCCAACATATGATTCACTGGGCCGTTGATCCTAATGAGGACACCTGGGTAAATGAGGGATCTGCCCAGGTCGCGGAGGTGCTCAATGGCTATCGCTTCCAGTGGCCAGTTTCGTTTCTCAGCGCACCCGACACGCAACTCACGGCGTGGACGGATGAGATAGAGGAGGCAGGCGTTCACTACGACGCATCTTTTCTGTTTATGTACTATTTCACTGAGCGGTTCGGCGCGGACTTGTTACGCGAATTGACTGCCACCCAGGTGGACGGAATGGCTGGTTTTGATGAGGTGCTGGCCGCCAATGGATTCGACATCGGGTCCGTGGACGTCTTCAAGGACTGGCTCATAGCCAACTACCTCAATGATTCAGATCTGGGAGATGGGCGCTACGCGTACCACGGGATAGATCTCTACGACACAGTCGCCGTTGATCATGTGCATCGCCACTATCCTGATGGTCGTTCCAGTACCGTCCATCAGTACGCTGCTGACTACATCGCACTGGAGCCAGGTCGTGGAGAGTTGGTCATTGAGTTTGTGGGTTCAACTCAAGTCAAGCTGGTGCATAACGATCCCCATAGCGGCCAGTATGAGTGGTGGTCCAACAGGGGGGACGTTAGCAACATGACACTCACTGGGGAGTTTGACCTGAGCGGGCTTGAGGAAGCCACTCTGGAGTTCTGGACGTGGTATCATATCGAGGATGACTACGACTATGCCTACGTAGAAGTATCTACCGACAGCGGTCGAACCTGGGACATTCTATCCGGAAGCCATACTACTGAAAGCAATCCGTATGGCACCAGCTTCGGTCACGGCTACACCGGTGTTAGCGGTGGGGGAGATCGTCCTATGTGGGTGAAGGAAGAGATAGACCTGACCCCCTATGTCGACGAGGAGGTGCTCGTCCGGTTCGAGTATATAACCGATGATGCCTACACCGATCCGGGCTTCTGTGTGGACGACATTGCTATCCCGGAATTGGGATACAGCTACGATGCGGAGACCGACGGTGGTTGGGAGCCGGACGGTTTCATCCGCTCCAACAACATACTGCCGCAGGAGTGGGTGGTGCAGGTGCTCGAACTTGGTGCGAGAACGACAGTAGTGGAGATGGACTTGGATGATACTCAAGAGGGGCGATTCGTCATAAAGGGCTTTGGAGACCATGTGGACGGAGCGGTGCTGGTCATCTCGGCGTTGGCTCCCTCGACGACCGAGATAGCGAGCTACCAATACTCGGTATACTTGCTTGAGTGAGCTTTGCTCCAGGTGTGACGTGTTTCGACAGGGTGGCGGGTTCCAGGTCCCGCCACCCGTTTTTCATGACTTGACAAAAGCCCAGATTCCCGGGATAATTGCTCCAAATGAAAAGTCTTTTCAATTGGCCGAGGGACTGATACGTGAGACATTCAGCAATGGCGAAGGGCCTGCGGACTCACGGATACAAGCTGACCGCACAGCGCCTTGCCGTCCTGCAGGTGCTGCGGGAGGGGAATGAGCATCTTACCCCAGCCGAAGTCCTGGACAGAGGCCGCAAGATCTACTCCAGGTTGGGAATGACCACGGTCTACCGGACGCTGGAGTTGCTCAGGAAGCTGGGTTTTGTGCGCCGTGTGCACGGGGCGGAAGGATGTCGCGCCTATGCGGAGGCGAGGGAACGGGATGGGCACCACTTGGTTTGTCAGGCCTGTCGGCGGGTTGTTGACTTCCCCTGCTCCGGACTGAATGAGTTGATCGAGCATACGGCAAGGCGAACCGGCTTTGCTGTGGAGTCCCATTTATTGGAGTTGGCGGGCCTGTGTCCGGCGTGTCAGTAAACTCGTACAAAGAATTGCCACGGATCGGGCGTAGTAGGCCGGAGGACTGGGAACAGAACGCACAGGGTTGTGGGGACGTGACGTTGAGGCTATGCTGCCCGAGAGTGAGCCCTTGATCGAGGGGCTGGCACTGGATGTCATCTCATTGAGGGAAGACGATTGAGCGGTATGGCGAGAGGATCCGTAGTCCCGAGATAGGTTGACGTAGGACACACATTCCGGAGCATCCCAATACACATCCTAAGGGAAAGAAGAGATCACAGTGCTGAGGAGACGGTTTCCACTGCCAGCGCTTGCCCTGGGACTGTTCTTTCTCTTGCCGGCTTGTGGGACCTCACGTCTCGCAGCCCCCCCATCCTCTGAGGAGTTGATCGATGTAACGGTCAGCATTGTCCCGCAGAAGTACTTCCTGGAGCGAATAGGTGGAGACAGGGTAAAGGTGTCGGTGATGGTCGGTCCAGGTTTCAACCCCACGACCTATGAGCCGAAACCCAGCCAGATCCAGGAGTTGTCAGTGACCCAGATATACATCCGCGTCGGAGTGCCTTTCGAGGAAGCCTGGATGGATCGGATCGCGGCGGCGAACGAGCACATGGTGATCGTTGACCAGTCCGAGGGGATAGAGCGGCTGGGCGGCACCGATCCGCACATCTGGTTGTCGCCCCAA
>JAUWYD010000020.1 GCA_030616025.1 Chloroflexota bacterium | reverse complement strand
TATCCCACATCGGACCCCGCACCTTTGCCAGATTGGGGTTCACCCAGGAGATCCGCCACTCCCAGCCGCAGCTCGGACAGGTGATCTTGTCCGCCCTTGGCGGCACTTTCACCCTCTCGAAGCAGTTGAGGCATCTGACCTGGCCTATGCGGACTCCTCCGTGCTCCTTCTTTCCCGATTTCTTGGCCATGGCATCTTCTCCCCCAGAGATGATCAACGTAAAGTTGACCATTCTACTCCAATTATACCGAATTGACCCGAGCACGACAACCTCTGGTGCTCACGTCTAGGAATCCTGGACGCTGAAGTCGGCGCTATTGCAGGCACTCCCACACAGCGGCGATCCCCATGCCCCCGCCCACACACAGAGTGGAAAGCCCGTGCTTGAGCCCTCGTCTCTTTAGTTCATAGAGCAGTGTCAGAGTTATCCTGGCGCCGCTCGCCCCCACCGGATGGCCCAGCGCAATCGCCCCACCGTTAACGTTTACCTTATCCCGATCAAGGCCCAGTTCTCTCTCGCAGGCCAGATACTGGGCGGCAAATGCTTCATTTATCTCGATGAGGTCCATGTCCTCGAGCTTCATCCCCGCGCGTTTGAGAGCCTTGCGTGAAGCCTCCACAGGTCCGATGCCCATAATGTCCGGGTCGACCCCCACATTCGCCCACGAGATGAGGCGTCCCAGGGGCCTTAGGCCCGTGTCTTTCGCCTTTTTCGCAGTAGTCATCACGAGGGCCGCCGCACCGTCGTTTATGCCACACGAATTGCCAGCGGTGACGGTTCCGTCCTTCTTGAAGACCGGGCGCAAGCCGCCGAGGTCCTCCACGCTCGCTTCCGCTCGGATATGCTCATCGCGGTCGACGATGATGGTCTTCCCCTTGCGGCCCTTGACCTCGACACCCACGATCTCCTCGGCAAAGCGGCCATTCTCTCGGGCCTCCGCGGCCAAGCTGTGGCTGCGGTAGGCGAACTCATCCTGCTCCTCTCGCGAGATGTCGTACATCTCAGCTAGGTTCTCCGCAGTGAGACCCATCGTCAGGCCATTCCACTGATCCGTCAGGGCTACCAAGATGTAGTCCTCCACTTCCGCGTTGCCGAGCCTGAAACCATCCCTGCTACCCCGAATGACGTGGGGACACTGGGTCATGTTCTCCGTGCCGCCGACGAGAACGACGCTCGACTCTCCCAACAGCAATTGCTGCGCGCCCACGACAGCTGCCTCGAGGCCCGAAGCACAGAGGCGATTCACCGTCAGACCAGGAACCTCTATGGGCACTCCCACACTCAAGCCGATGTGCCGAGCCACATAGGGGGCATCCTTGCAAGTCTGTACGACGTTTCCAAAGATTACATGGTCAATCAACCCAGGGTCTACTTCGGACCGGCCCAGGGCCTCCTTGGCAACCACCGCACCGAGATCTGTAGCGGTGACGCTTTTCAACCCGCCGCTGAGGCTCCCGAAGGCCGTGCGGGCCCCATCAATTATCACTACATCGTCCATCTCAGTATCCTCGGCAATAGTCTACGGTCTCACCACGACTTGGGGTGAGGACCTAGGTCACGTTCTCGAATATGCCAGCCATCCCCTGACCACCGCCGATGCACATGGTGGCCAGCCCATACTGCTCGTTGCGCTCCCTGAGCTCATACATGGCAGTCAGCGATATGCGCACGCCGGTGCATGCCGTGGGGTGGCCCAAAGCTATGGCGCCGCCATTGACATTGGCCTTGTCTCTATCAATGCCCAGTTCCCTCTCGCAGGCGAGGTACTGGGCAGCGAAGGCTTCATTCAACTCGATGATGTCGATCTCTTCCAGTTCCAGCCCAGCTCTTTGCAAAGCCTGCTTGGTGGCAGGCACAGGCCCGATGCCCATGATGTCGGGGTCGCAGCCCATAGCGCCATAGGATACGAGCCTGGCCAAGGGCTTCAAGTTGCGCTCTTCTGCTTTCTCCATGGTGGTCACCACCACGGAGGCAGCGCCATTAGTGATGGGACAGGCGTTACCCGCCGTCACCGTGCCATCCTTCTTGAACGCAGGCCTCAGCTTGGAGAGCTTCTCAACAGTAGTGTCGTCTCGGATGCGCTCGTCGACTTCGAAGAGCTTGGTCTCGCCCCTCCTCCCGGCTGGCACCTCTATGGGTACGATCTCCTTAGCCAACCGGCCACTATCCCTGGCTGCCTTGGCCAGCATGTGGCTGCGATAGGCAAACTCATCCTGCTCCTCACGCGGGATGTTGTACTTCTCCACCAGGTTCTCGGCGGTCAGAGCCATGCGCAGCCCATTGTAACTATCTATGAAGTTCAGATCGACCCAGTGCTCGATCACTCCTTCACCATACCGGAGGCCATCGCGGGCATTCTTGATCACAAACGGCATCTGATCCATAGTCTCCACGCCTCCAGCCAAGATGAACTCATATTCATCGTCTACAACTAGCATCCGGGCCGCGGTGACAATGGCCTCAAGACCGGAGCCACAGATACGGCCCAGGTTCAACGCTGGCACCGGTATCGGACATCCTGCCTTGAGGCAGATGTGGCGAGCCAAGAACTGAGCATCCCCACTGGACTGAGAGGCATTCCCCCAAACGACATGATCTATCCAATCCGGCTCCACTTTGGACCGCGTCATTGCTTCTTTGGCCACATGTACCGACATGTCGGTGGGGTGGACATCCTTCAAGGACCCACCATAATGGGCCAAGGGCGTGCGAGCCCCATCGAGGATGACGATGTCCTTGCCATAGAAATTCATCTTGCTGTTGCTCCTTTCACGATTCGTTTTCTTGGTCGCCCGACGTGCCAACGCTGTTGGGTACTACTGGCAGATCTACAGCAAGAGACAGGGTGCAAGGTACACCCCCATCGGGTGTCCGTGTGTGGCACCCCGTTTGTGCCACATCAAGCACTGGCTTCAGACTGGAGTTTCCTCCGGTCAACCACCCGGACAGCCTTGCCCTGACTGCGCTGGATACCAAGCGGTTCCTTGATGTTCACATTGGAGGAGACGTACAACGCCTCGGCCAGACCCTTCTTGACCTTTCCTTCCATCTCCTTCAAGGCGTCCCAGCCTTGATTGAAGAGCTTTTCAGTCGCTTCCACCTCCACTGTCAGCACGTCCATGTCCTTGGGACGGTCCACATAGATGATGTAGTGAGGTGAGAGCTCTGCAAAGCCCAAGAGGACATCCTCTATCTGAGAAGGGAAGACGTTCACGCCGCGGATGATGAGCATGTCGTCAGTCCGCCCCATGATCTTGCCCATGCGTACGACGGTGCGGCCACACTCGCATTCCTCGGCGTGTAGAACGGTGCGATCCCTGGTTCGATACCGCATAAGAGGGAAGGCTTCCTTGGTCAGCGTGGTGAATACGAGCTCCCCCGGTGTGCCGTAAGGCAGAGGCTGTCCCGTGTCGGGGTCTATGATCTCAGGATAGAAGTGATCCTCGGCGATGTGTAGTCCGTTGTGAACGGGACACTCCACCGAAACGCCTGGGCCGATGATCTCAGCCAGACCGAAGATATCAAAGGCCTCCAAGGCCAGCCTCTTCGCGATCTCCTCACGCATCTTGTCTGTCCACGGCTCGGCGCCAAAGAAGCCGATGCGAAGTTTCAAGTCTTTCTTGGGATCCAGCCCGGCCTCCTCGACAGCTTCGGCCAGCACCAGTGCGTAGGAAGGCGTGCACGTCAGCACCGTGGAGCCGAAGTCCTGCATGATCGTCACCTGTCGCTTGGTGAGGCCGCCTGAGACGGGAACCACCGTGGCTCCCACCTCATGCGCGCCAAGATGGAAGCCCAGGCCTCCAGTGAAGAGACCGTAGCCGTAGCCGTTATGGATGATGTCCCCTTTCTTCGTACCACCTGCGGCATAGACTCGGGCCATCACCTCGGCCCAAACCTTCATGTCGTTGTCCGAGTAACCCGTCACGGTCATCTTGCCGGTGGTGCCACTGGTAGCATGAATCTGCGTCACCTCCTCCAACGGCACTGCAAAGGGTCCAAAGGGGTAGTTGTTCCGCAGATCCTGCTTCACGGTGAAGGGGAACTTGGCCACGTCCTCCATAGACTTGAGATCCGCTGGTTTCACCCCCGCGTCATCAAAGAGCCCCTTGTAGAAAGGCACCTTGTTGTAGACCCTTTCCACTGTCTCTTGAAAGCGCTTCAACTGCAGCTTCTGCAGTTCCTTACGGGGCATAGTCTCCATCTCTTCATTCCAGATCAGGTACTTCTTCCTTGCCATTTCTCCTCCTCTGCGCCCGTACTCAGGTGTGATGCTCTTTGCGTTCCAGAAGAGCCACGCATAGCCCGCTGGCGGACAAAACGCTCAGCGCCCACGCGCCAACAGACTCACAGCCCCCGCCCGGCCGCGAAGGCCTTGCGGTTTAGCTCGATGTACTTCTTCGGCACGCGTTCCTCGACAACCTTCAACCAGTGCTCCTCCGCGACATCGAGATGGTTCGACAGCGCTCCCAATAGCACAACGTTCGTTGCCCTTTCAGTGCCCAGTTCCTGGGCCTTCGCCAGGGCCGGGACAATGTGATACTCCTTGCTCGCTTGGGACAGAGCTTTGTCTATCCGTTCCTGGCTGGGGTACTCCATTCCCCCGGAGCTGACAGCCAAAGGAGGCAACCTCTGGTCGTTGACGATGGCGATCCCCTCTTTCTTCAAGAATTCAAGGCAACGGAGCCCCTCCAACAGCTCGAACGAAACCAGGAAGTCAATCTCGCCCTTCCCCACCAGGGGCGCGTAGACCTTGTCCCCCCATCGTACCTGACTGAGGACGCTGCCCCCTCTCTGGGCCATGCCATGAACCTCCGACTTCTTGACATCAAAGCCAGCTCGTACACCCACCTCTGCCAAGATGTCAGAGGCGAGCAGAACCCCTTGACCACCTACGCCAACCAGTGCGAAGTTCGTCGTTTTCACGGTTCTCACTCCTCCACCATGTGAATAGCGTTCCGGGCGCATACCTGCTCGCACACGGCGCACCCAAAGCACAGTATGCTGTTGATCTCGGCCTTGGCGTTCCCCGACTTGGCGTGTATCTCGTCGCTCCTGATGATGGCGGGACAGCCGATCTCGAAGCAGCGATCGCACGCGTTGCACCGCTCCAGATCCACGTAATGGAGGGCCGGCCTCTCGTCATACATGAAGATGCAAGGGGAACGTGTGACAACCACTGCAGGCTTGTTGGAATCCAGCGAAGCCTTCAGAGCTTCTTCCAACTCCTTCAGGTTGAGGGGATCAACGGTGCGAACCTCCCCGTAGCCCATCGCGCGAGCCAGGGCCTCGAAATCCCCCTTTGCCGTCTCGGCGCCCATCAAGGTGCGGCCGGTGCTGGGGTGAGGTTGATGCCCCGTCATCGCCGTGGTCAAGTTGTCCAGGATGATGGTGACTGTGTTGCTCTTGTTGTAGACCACATTGAGCAGCCCTGGCATCCCGGCATGCCAGAGTGTGGAATCGCCAATGGTGGCAACCGCTCTCTCCTCCACCCCTGCCTTGTTGATTCCATGGGCCACGCCAATGCTGGCCCCCATGCAGCCCAGGGTGTCCGTGGTGGCTATCGGAGGCAAGACCGCCAAAGCGTAGCACCCTATGTCACTATCGACCACCAGACCGTACTTCTTGAGCATGTAATAGACCGGCCTGTGGGGGCAACCCGCGCAGAGCACGGGTGGACGAGGTGGCAACTCGCCCACATCTATCTTCTGCACCTCCACCGTCTCGTCGACCAAACCAGCTTCGTAAGCTGCATCACGCACGATCCCCGGATTGAACTCACCTACGATAGGGAAGAAGTCCTTCCCCGCAGCGACCTCTACGCCCATCATCATCAGGTGCTCCTCCAAGAAGGGGTCCAGCTCCTCTACGACCACCACCTTGCCGGCCTTGGAGGCGAAGTCCCGGATCAACTTCTCCGGCAAGGGCCAACTCATCCCCAACCTCAGGAACGAGGCGTCAGGGAAGACCTCCCGTGCGTACTGATAGGAGACGCCGTTGGCCACCAGTCCCAGCGAACGGTCCCCCCATTCCACCTTGTTGTAGGGGAAGGTCTCGGCGTACTCGGCTAGATCCTTCAAGCGTTGCTCCATCACCGGATGGCGCCGCCGAGCGAAACCGGGGATCATGCAGTATTTGGTTGGGTTGCGGGCGAAGGGTTTGCGGTCATCCTTGATTGTCTTTCTCTCTCCCAACTCGACCAGCCCGTTGGAATGGCAGATGCGCGTGCTCAAGCGCAAGAGCACCGGGGTGTCGAACTTCTCACTGATCTCCAGGCCCAAGCCCACGAAATCCTTGGCTTCCTGGCTATCTGTGGGCTCCAGCATAGGCACCTTGGCGAACTTGGCATAGTGCCGGTTATCCTGCTCATTCTGAGAGCTGTGCATGCCTGGATCATCGGCGCTGATTATGACCAACCCTCCATCGAAGCCTGTGTGAGAAGAATAGAACAGAGCCTCAGCGGCGACATTCAGACCCACATGCTTCATGGCCGCTAGGGCTCGCTTCCCCGCATAGGCCGCCCCAATCGCCGCATCCAGGGCCACCTTCTCGTTGGGCGACCACTCAGCGTATATTCCCTCATACTGCACGATGTTCTCCAGAATCTCAGTACTGGGAGTACCGGGATAGGCGCTGGCGAACACCACGCCGCTTTCGTAGGCCCCACGAGCCACAGCCTCATTTCCCGACAACAAGACTTTCATGAGAGACCTCCATTCTTCACTACAACGCGCATACGAGCCGCCACTAGAGCGGCGGCACGTTCTGAGAAACGGTCGTCACGAAAAGTGGAAACGGCTTCTGTCAACCGCTTTCAGGAACCCGATACTCCCAAATAGGCCTCTTCGACGCGTTTGTCACCGAGCAACTCCTTGGATGTGCCTTCCAAGACAACGTTACCCGTTTCCATTACGTAGCCCCGATCGGCCAGGCGCAGCGCAGCCCTGGCGTTCTGCTCCACCAGCAGGATAGTGGTCCCGTGTTCGCGAAGCTCGCTCGCTACCCTGAAGATCTCCCGGACCAGCAAGGGGGCCAATCCCAGGGAAGGCTCATCCAGCAACAGAAGCTGGGGCTTGGCCATCAATCCTCGACCCAGGGCCAGCATTTGCTGCTCCCCTCCGGACAAGGTACCACCCATCTGCTTCTGCCTATCTTTCAAGATGGGAAAGATCTCAAAGACGAAGTCGAGATCCTTCCATATCTCCTCCTTCGGGTCTCTGCCGTGGCGGAGATAGGCACCCAGTAGCAAGTTGTCCAGAACATTCAGGGTGGAGAATATCTGTCGCCGCTCAGGCACCTGGCTGATCCCCAGATGCACGACTTTGTCGGCCGACAATTTGGTGATGGCCTGGCCCTCGAAGAGGATCTCTCCAGTTCTGGAGTGAAGAACCCCCGAGACTGTGTTCAGAAGCGTGGTCTTCCCCGCACCGTTGCCCCCGATGACCGCTACGATCTCGCCCTGATCAACGTATAACGAGACATCCCGCAAAGCATGAATGTTCCCATAATACGTATTGATATTCTTTACCTCCAGCAGCATTCGCCACCTCTCGAAGTTGTGGCACCACGCCAGCAATGCAGCATGGGAGCTGAGATCCGTGACCGTCTCAAGTCAGGCGTATCTCCTCGTCGCCCAGGTAGGCAGCGATGACCTTGGGGTCGGCCTGAATCTCCCCAGGAGTGCCCTCGGCTATCTTTTCACCATAATCCAGCACAATTATGCGCTCAGCGATGCCCATCACGAAGGCCATGTCATGCTCAACCAGGAGAACCGTGACACCGCGGTCCCGAATGCGATGCACAAGATCGTCGAGCGCTTCCTTTTCGGGCCTGTTCAGACCAGCACCTGGCTCATCTAGCATCAGCAGGGTCGGTTCGGTGGCCATAGCGCGGGCGATTTCCAGCAGCCTCTGCTGCCCGAAGGGCAG
The DNA here is from genome assembly GCA_030616025.1 of Chloroflexota bacterium. GTDB lineage: Bacteria > Chloroflexota > Anaerolineae > UBA7937 > B3-Chlor > B3-Chlor. The sequence continues at coordinate 2,590 of JAUWYD010000020.1, read as the reverse complement.
ACTGGAGGCCCCCATGTCGGCCATGGAGTCCAGGCCTACAAAGGCCAGATGCTCCAAGGCCTGCTTGACGATTTCGTTCTCCTCACGCTGGCCGCCTGGCAGTCGCAGGCCCGCGCTAATCATCCCGTAGCCGCTGCGAAGGTGCCGACCCACCATCACGTTCTCCACCACGGTCATGTTGTTGAAAATCTGCAAGTTCTGGAAAGTTCGGGATACACCCAAGCCGGCGATCACGTGGGGCTTGAGACCGTTGATCACTCCCCCCTCAAATCTGATCTCCCCTCTTGTCGTGGGCAGCACGCCGGAGATGAGATTGAAGATGGTGGTTTTTCCAGCTCCGTTGGGGCCAATGATGGAGAGTATCTCCCCTCGCTTGACATCGAAGGAAACATCATCCAAGGCCATCAAGCCGCCGAACTCCTTTCTCAGGTTCCCTACTTCCAGAATTCCGTTCTCCGCCACCTCTCCCCCCGTGACATCATCCACCGATGAAGGACAGCCTGACTCTCGGCGGGACAATTGTCGGGCCCCGCTCAAGCCGCTTGCTCCACCTGCGACTCCATCTCTTCGCCCCCGCCTCCTCGACGGAGGACCCCCCGGGTCCGTAGCCAGCCAAAGGCTTTGGTCACACCAAAACTGAGTCCCTGGGGCATGAAGATCATGATCAACACCAAGAGAAGGCCAAAAACGATGATCTCATGTTCGCCACCAGCCCCGTGAAGAACCTGGTGCAACCTCGCACGCAGTATCTCCTTGATCGCATAGATGATGCCCACCCCAAAAGGAGCTCCCCACACGCTAGCCAACCCTCCTAGCGCGGCCATGATGACCAGGTCAAGCGAACCTACAAAACCGAAAGGAGCAGGGTTGACCAGCGTCTGGTAGTGAGCGTAGAGGCTTCCGCCTATGCTAGCGTATACCGTGCTCAGGACGAAAACCTGAAGTTTGAACTTGTCGATATCCACGCCTATGGTGTTGGCCGCCACCTCGCTACCCTCGATGGCCCGCAGGGCGCGGCCCACCCGCGAGTCAACGATGTTGAGGGAGAGCCACATGATGCCCAAGGCCACAGCCCACACGAGGAAGTAATACCTGTCCCTGGGCCAGATCTCGAAGCTGCCAATCGACAAACGAGGAACGCTGGCGATGCCGTCGAAGGCCCCGGTGAACGTGCTGCCCTCCCGAAAGAGAACAAAGATGATAAGGCCCACGCCCAGGGTGCCCATGGCCAGATAATGACCCCTGAGGCTCAGAATGGGCTTGCCGATGAGATAGGCGACGCCGCCTGTGACCACCATCCCCGCGAATATCATCAGCCAGGGCCACCACCACCAGTCCTTTGGGATGGCTCCGGGGAAGAGCACGTTGATCCCTCTATTTGCTGCCCTGGTGGTCATGATCGCCGAAACATACGCTCCTATGGCGTAGAAACCAGCCTGACCCAAGGAAATCTGCCCCGCATGACCCATCAACAGATTCAGCCCCACGACGACGATGGTCAGGATCCCAACTCGCACCATGGTGTCAAAGGTCACAATACCACCCGTAAGGTCGGAGAAGTCTAGCCCCATCGGTTCTGCCATCTCGATCCATCCCAGCACCAAGACGACGATAGCGAGAACGCCAATGCCTATGCTGGTCTGATGGCGCTTCCAACCCTCCGTCCGCATCAGTATCTACCTCCAGCTACTCCTCGACGCCTCGTTCTCCTCCGCCAATAATGCCCTGTGGCCTGAAAAGCAGGATCAAGATCAGGATAAGAAAGGCGAATATGTCCTTGAAGCCAGCCTTGGTGACACCCGCTCCGACGTTTTCCAGCACCCCCAGAAGGATGCCGCCGACAACCGCTCCTGGAGAGCTGACCAGCCCGCCCATAATAGCCGCAATGAAGCCCTTCAAGCCCAACTTGAGGCCCATGTCATACATCGGCCTAGTCGCGGGAGCCAGGACGATGCCCCCGATGGCCCCCAGGGCCGCAGCCATGGCGAAGGCCATGAGCGACATGCGACTGGGATTGATGCCCATCAGTTCGGCCGCCCTGCGGTTGATGGAGCAGGCCCGCAGCGCCTTGCCCAGGAGCGTGCGCTCAAAGAAGAAGGCAAGGACAACCAGAACCACCGCCAAGGTACCCCAGATCCAGAGGCTCTGAGCCTTGACCATGATACCTCCGAAACGAAGGATGTAATCCTCCAGGGCCAGGGTACTGAAAGCCGGCAGGTAATAGGGGTCGGCGCCCCAGTAGAGGAGCGCTGCACCCTGAATGAAAATGTAAACCCCGATAGTGATGATGATAAGAGTCAAGACGGAACTATGTCTAGCCGGGAATATGGCTAGCCGCTCTACAAGAGCCCCGATGAGAGTAGTAACGACAACTCCAAAAACGACAGCTAGCGCCAATTTCAGCCCGGGATGCAAGGGGAGGTCAAGCTGGTTGAAGGAGACGCACAGCATGGCCCCGGACATTACGAACCCACCCTGTGCGAAATTGATGATTCCCGTGACGTTGAACACCACGACGAAGCCGAGGGCGATTAGGGCGTAGATACTTCCGCCGCGGACGCCGTCCAGCATCAACTGCGCGTACTGGACC
>JAUWYD010000084.1 GCA_030616025.1 Chloroflexota bacterium | reverse complement strand
ATACTTCTCGTGCTGGGAGAAGTGATCCAACCACTCCTGGGCTTCCTCATCAGTCATCCAGTCACTGACCAGGCGGGCTCTCCCCTCCGGTTCCGTCGGCTGCGGCCTGGGACCCACGGTGGGAGGTCCCATCTGCTTGACAGCGTCCACCACGGGAAGCTCCCGCCCGACCCAGAACCAGCAGTCTTTGCTCCAGCCGCCAGGCGGATGGCCCATGAGTTCGCTGGCGATGAGCCAGGAGCACATCCCAAAGTGGTAGTCGGGCGCGTTCTTCTCGAGCCAGCGGTACATGGCCACTGCGCGCTCCGCGTGGCCGTGGACATCGTACCCCGGGTATCGGGAATCCCATTGCAGGATGCCGTCGTGCGGGACGAACACACCACCTTCAGTGCTCATCACGGGTACTGTCAGATCGAAGTGTTCTTTCAAGAGCTGCACCGGGACCCGATGGCCGATGAGGGAGTTGTCATCGTCCATGATGGTTCTGCCAGGTTTGTCGGCTTGGCAGATGGGATCGTAGGGATACTCGAAGTGCCATTCTCCCCCTTCGTCGCGATAACAGTGGTTGAGAACACCGTCGTGGCTGGCGATCCAGGCTCCCCGGGAAAAGACCTCCCGGGCTGTGTCGGGCTCGTTGCGCGCTATCCACTCGAAGGCGTTGATGTACCAGCGGATGCTACTCGATTCTGGGTGATGAGAGCACTGGGCAAGGGCGGGGAAGCCCGGATAGCCTCCCAGCTCGATAATCGCCTCGGCGTCCTTGAGCCAATTCTGGACTACTAGCTCAGGCCTGCCTCCGCGTTGCCACTCGCCCTCTCTCCACTCGTAGGGCAGATTGGGTTCGTTGTTGACCTCAAACCATCGGGTGACGCCCTCGTCGATGTACCGCTTGACGTAGGATAGAGCTTGTGAGGAAAGGGTGCCTGGATTGGGCCTGTTCCCCCACATCCTGACGATGGGCATGATGCTATTGGCTCGAAGCCTGCGGGCGAATTCGAGCACCGAGCCGCTGCCGTCATCCATGAGCTTGTAGATGCTCATGCCCATGTCCTGGAACTGCCTGATCCAGTGTTCGTGGTCAAAATTGGCATGGGTGCCAGGAGAGCCATGAATGCCTCTCAGGCTAGGCGGTCGCTCAAAGTCCGATAGGTCCACCTTCCGGCTCCTTTCTTCCGAGACTCTCTCCGCATTGAGGCAAGAAGATTCTTGATCCGAGGCTCAGTGCCCGGCAGCGAGATTATACCATGGCAGCTGGCATTTGGCAACCGTCACGCCACCCGTGTCAGGACCCGACGGCTGCGGGGCCCGTCGAACTCGCAGAAGAAGACGCCTTGCCAGGTGCCCAGCATGAGTCTCCCTCGCTCGACCAGGATCGTCTCGCTGCTGCCTACGATGGTGGCCTTGACATGCGCTGCAGCATTTCCTTCCAGGTGTTTATAGTTGTCTTGGAGGGGTATGATCTTGTTCAGCTCCATGAGGATGTCCTCACGGACGCTGGGGTCGGCGTTCTCATTGATGGTCACTCCGGCCGTCGTGTGAGGCACGTACACATGACACACTCCGTCCGCAACACCGCTTTCGGCGACCACCTTTTGCACGTCACTGGTGATATCAACGAGCTCTGTGCGACTCTTGGTGGATATTCGTATCTCCTTCACAGCGTCTCCCTCCCACTTCTGCTCATACTCCGCCGCTATTACGTCTCAGTATTATATCATAGTGCGGATCATGCAGGCACGTGTAGAAGCACCCCAAGGCGCAATGAAGAAGGAGGCCGTGCTGGCCTTGTCCCCGAACATGTGGCAAGAAAGGAGATTTGCCCACCTGAATGCACTGATGAGAGGTCAGAAACAGGAAAGGGCCACCGTCGTGAGTTGGTGGCCCGGTCTTGACCTGGAGGGATTCGTGCCTGGGTTCACTCCTCGCTCTTCAGCAACTGGGCGAATTCTTCGTCAATCAGCCCCTTCTCGAGAGCTTCCTGGATGCCGAAGGCAGATTCATCCACTTGAGGCTCAACTGCTGTCTCGGCTTCGTCATCCGACTCAGCCAGCTCGGTCATGGCTGACTCGATTATCTCCTGCCTGTCACCATCGATGGGCTGCTCTTCTACGGTTTCGGGTGACGCCTCTTCTTCCTGGGCCTCCAGCTGCGGCTCGGCAGCCACCTCTTCTCCGGAGAGAATCTTCAACAGATCCTGGATGGTGCGCTTGGCGTACAGCCAGACCATCCCGATGCGGCTGGCTTGTTTCCTCTTGTCAAAGACCAAGGTGACGAATAGACTCTCGCCGACGCAGGTGGAATAGATGTCGTATTCTCTACCTTCGTAGAAGTTGAGGGTGAAGGTCTCCTGATCTTGAAGGTACTGAGCCATCCTGGAGACAGTTGTCAGACCATCGGCGACGAGGGGCATGAAGGTGCCCATGTCCATCTCCTGCGTGATCCCCACTTCGGCCACCACGCGTCCTTCCATATCTGCCAGGAGGATACACTGGGCTCCAACCTCGAATCGCAAGTTACTCAAAGGCCTGTTGATTTGCTCGAGCTGCTCGCCGGAAAGAGCCACACCGGCCGTCTGGCTTCTGGGCGCGTCCGCCAGCGCGTCGCGAGCAACTTCGATGAGGTCCGAAACGTGGAAGGGTTTGGTGATGTATTCGAATATCTCCAGTCGCCGGGCTTCGGCCTCTACCTCGTCGGAGCCGTAGGCTGTCATCAGGACGAGCCGGGTGTCGGGGTTCTTTTCTTTCACCTTCCTCAGCAAGTCAAGTCCATCTGTGCCCGGCATACGCAGGTCGCTGATGACCAAGTCATACGGTTGTTCTTCAAGCTTCTCCAGCGCCTCTTCGGCCGATCTGGCTGTCCCGATGGTGAAGTTGTGCCCCAGTTCCTCCAGGCTCTCCCGCAGGAAGAATACCACTTTTTCTTCGTCGTCCACCACAAGAACCCGCTTGTCCACGGCCATTCTTCTATTCCTCTCTACTGAGTGAATGACATTTCTCATCCAAGTATATCATATGGCCGAGTGGGCTGCGGTTCCGGAATGGTCCCGATTTGGTTCCGATTCTGTGACTTGGGCTAGGGAACGAACATGTATCCTTTACCCCGAACATTGACAATGCAGGAGGCGTCCCCCACGCTGATACTCAGTTTCTTTCGTAGTCGCCACAGGTGTGTCTTGAGCGCGCTCCGTGCTTCTCTCTCCAAGGATTCATATCCAAGTACTTCGCGCGCCAAGTCGCGATAGGTCAGGGTGCGGTTCATATTGCTCATAAGGCAAGCGAGCAGCCTGAACTCGGTCGCGGTCAAGCCTAGAGGTTCCCCCTTCGCAACGACCATCTGCTTCTCTCGATCCAAGAGGAAATGTCGCGTCCTGATGAAGCGGGACACCACCGATTCCTCGGCTTGTGCTTCGACGGGTATCGTTCGAGTCCGCAACTGGCGGATGCTGTCCTCAATGCTACCCACCAGTTCTCGCTGACGCAGGGTCTGCGAACGTCTCGCCAGTCCGGTTTCCACGCTGGCAACTATCTCGTTGACGTTGCAGGGTTTGAGCAGATAGTCGTGAGCCCCTTGGCGGAGGGCGTCAATGGCCGAGTCGAGGGTGCCATACGCCGTTAGAATGATCACCACTGTATCTGGCACTACTCGCATGGCTTCTGACATGACCTGGAGGCCGTCCATGCCTTCCATCTTGAGATCCACCAGGATCAGATCGAAGCTGTCCTGACCAAGCCTTGCCAGCGCCTCTTCGCCGCTGGCAGCGGTGACTACTTCGTGGCCTTCTTGCTCGAGTATCTCTTGCAGAGAGGAGCGCACAGATGGCTCATCGTCCACAACGAGCAGCCTGGCTGGCCTGAACATCGGCGACACCTCCCCATAGTCAAAACGAGGATCTTTCTATAGCAGAGAGGGACGGGATATGATATACTGTTCCCATTTCCCGAAGGGGACGGAGGATAATATCAGGCTCAAGTCCTGGATCTTGAACCCTCTATCGTAGAGCACGGAGAGAGCCGCGGTGTTCTCACCCGGAACGTGCATAGTGTACCTGTCCACGCCTTTGGAGGCGAGGCGGTCGAGACAGAAACAGAGCATGTTCGCGACATCCTCTGCACTCAATGCGGCCAGAGGCCCGATGGTCCCATCATCGGATACGTAGGCGTAGCCCACCAGTTTCTTGCCTTTCCTGAAGAGGTAGCATCGCATGCCGCTGGCGCCCAGCCAAAACCGGTGATCGATGTCACGCTGGAATTCTCTGATCTCGAGATCTATGCCATCCACCAGGGCCACTGTCTCCTCGCTCAGGGAAGCCACCTCACCTGGCAGGGATTCGACTTCGCGGCTTACCTCCCACAAACCGGAGATGCCTCCCTGCAACTTCAACATAGGTGTACGGGGGAAAATCCCATTACGCGTGTAGAGGGAAATCGAGGGCCAGTTCGAGGCGTTTGCGTAGGCAGCCATGACTTTGGTCTGGTTGTCACTCTGTGCTTCGGCCTGGGCTCTTTCAAAGAGTTCCCTGCCGATGCCTATTCCTTGAAACTCTGGCGCAACGACAAGGTAGGAGAGAAACCAGAGATCGCCGCGCAAGATATGGCAACAGAAGCCTGCTAGCCGCTTCTTCACCTCTGCCACCAAGAAGCCTTCCCCGCTGGTGCCCAGGAAGTGCCGCCACAAGGGAAGGCTCTCGTCGAAATCCATTTCCACCAGGGGCAGAGCTCTTTGCATGGCGAATTGGCTCAGTGATTCCACCAAGGCGTTGTGGGCCGGCTCCAAGTCTCGCTCCTCCGCCAAACGGTAGTCAACTTTCATATAGAATCTCACCTCCGCATTGAATTCTTGTCTCCCGGATCACGGGATAACCAATTACTAGGCTGAGCCCCCTCACAGTGGTCGGGCAACGCCGCCTGGAGTCTCGTCCACCTGCAAGCCTTCGCGAGCCACGATGAGACTCCTCACCCCTCGGAGTTGGTCCTGAGCGATTACCTCGTCGCGGGCAGCCCCCCCGTTTGGACGCTCTTTGACTTCTGGGTGCACCTGCGTTGGACGTGGGGAAGCCTTTTCAGAGACACACTTCGTGCGTTGGAGTCGGCGACCGACCGTGGGGAATCGCTGCCGGAGGCGTCGAAGTGTAGGCTGTCTCCTGTGCGACGGCGCGTCAGACGAGAATGTCTTGTCTTGAGGCCGTCAGGGATATCAGGCACGCTGCCATGTAGGGCCGCCTCCAGACGTGATGAAGGCCGCGTTGCTGATACGTCTCGCAGGTGTTCCAGGGGCTCGCTCAGAGTCCTCACCTTGCCCTCATTCTGTTGCAGCAGGCACAGTCGTACCACCGCATGCCGAAGCACCCCTGCTCAAAAGGAGCCCTACAAATTATAGTGCATCTTGGAAGCGATGGCAAGCGTGCCCGCTCGGTCCGCTTGCCAATCCTGCGGGTTTGTGCTATAATGTTCAACAAAAGGAAGGTTTGACGTGGAAGCGAGCACGAGCGTTGGTAGAGGGACGATGACCTTCGCCTTTAGCAGTGCCATGGAGGGCACTTGTTCACCCCTGCCGCCTGGATGATTGGGTCAACCTTCTAGCTGGTCGACATAGCCCTCTTCAACTGTCCGTGAAGAGGGTTTTTTTGATATGGAGGAGAGCGCACAATGGTGGAAAAGGTACGAATGTTGAAAGAGGAGGCATTAGAGGCTTTGCACGCCGCGTCTAGCCTTGCTGAGTTGGACGACTGGCGGGTCAAATACTTGGGTCGCAAGGGAGGCGCCGTGACTCAGCTGCTGCGGAGCATCCCAGAACTGCCTGCTGAAGAGCGACCCGCTTTGGGCCAGGCTGCCAATGAGCTGAAGGGCTTCCTAGAAGGAAGGTACGAGGCTCGTCACGAGGAAC
>JAUWYD010000339.1 GCA_030616025.1 Chloroflexota bacterium | reverse complement strand
CCAGTTGGAGAGCGTGATGAAGTTGCCGTGTAGAAAAGAGTAGCGATAGTCATCGTCTTTGATGTACAGAGTGCTCCTCAGACCCGGAGGCATCTGATCGACAAAGCAATAGGCGCAACTGTTGCCACATCTGCGCACGCCATCGAAGACGTCGTCTGTGAACCGAAGGCCAAACTCCTCGCCGTATTCTCGTTGTACATGAAAAGCGAGCGGCTGGTCAGCTCGCTCTATCTCTACTCCCAACTCCTCGTCGGCGGCGTAATAGTGGTAGTCAATGATATCACGGAGGATGTGGCCGTTGATGGAGATCAGCCAGTCACCCGGCTGGAGGGCCAGCCTGTCAGCCAGGCTCCCCTTGTCCACATGGGACACCAGTCCGCCAGGATTATTGCCCCTCAGCCCCTCACGTCCCCCTTGCTGAACACGGTGCGACCACCTCTACGCCCGCCAGGAGCCGTTTTCGGGCGCCTGCCGTCATAGGGGCGCAAGTACTCTTCTGTGGCCGTCGAAAGGTCACTGTAGTAGCCCCGGTATTCTGGCGGGAGAAGGGCGGCGATGCGATACATCATTTCGTGGGTCATCTGGGACAGTTGTTCTCTACTCAGCCTTCCATCGCCTGGCTCGAAGACAAAGGGCTTGCCCATCACCATCTTCACCTTCGTGCGACGCAGCCTCCGAAGCTGTTCCCAGAACTTCTCCTGCCCCCAGATCGCAACGGGAATCACGGGTGCACCAGCCTTCACGGCGACGTAGCTCAGGCCGTCCTTGCCCTTCTGCAACGTGTTTGTTTTGCTGCGCGTTCCTTCCGGCGCTGCCATGAGCACCTTCCCCTGTTTCAAGACTTTCAACGCCGTTCGCAGGGCTGTGCGGTCCACCTCGCCACGGCGGACTGGGAAGGTGCCGTACAGCCTGAGCACGATGGATAGGGGTGGGAAGAGATAGTTCTCTGCCTTGGACATGCCCACGACTTGACGGTCTATGAGGCCCGCTCCCAGGACAGTGTCCACAGAGATCATGTGGTTCTGGACGGTTATCACGGGTCCCTCAAGAGGCAGATTCTCCAGCCCTTCCACTTCGTAATCAAGAAGGACAAACATGAGGAACCTGAGAAACCGATTCGCAAGGCGCTGAAAGTACATCTCTTGCTCGCCTCCTCACGGATGAGTTTGCTCTTCCATCCGCGAATCCACGTCTTCGATAATGCCCTCCACTACGCTTAACACCTCATCAATGGACAAGTTATCGGTATTCACTCCGATGGCGTCTTCGGCAGCCCTGAGCGGAGCGACAGCTCTGTCAGTGTCTATCCTGTCCCGGCGCTTCATGGCGCTCAGGATCTCATCGTAGTCGGCTTCATCTCCGCGCTCCAGTAACTCGAGATAGCGCCGCCGCGCCCGCTCCTCGACAGAGGCGTCCAGATAGACTTTGATATCAGCGTCAGCTATCACGACCGTTCCGATATCCCGCCCAATCATCACTACGCGGCCTTGCTGGGCGATGCCACGTTGTTGCTCCGTCAGAACGTCACGAACTCCAGCATATGCTGACACAGAGGACACATGACCATCCACTTCTGGACGTCTTATCTCCCAAGTGATGTCCACTCCGTCTGCCAGGACTGTATACTGCCGCCCATCGTCGGCGGTAGGCCTGGTAATGGCTATTCCCATACTCTGTGCGAGCGCGGTGACAGCCTGTTCATCACCGGTGTCCACACCCCTTTCCAAGGCCACCCAGGTGACTGCGCGGTACATGGCACCGGTGTCGAGGTACAGATAGCCCAAGCGCTCGGCAAGAAGGCCACCGATCGTGCTCTTTCCTGCTGCCGCAGGGCCGTCAATGGCTATGGTCGACGGTCGTGCCACTTGACCTCTCCCACACGAACCGCAATCAGCCTTCCTGCTCCACAACTGGCGAATGTGACATCCGAAGAAACCAAAGAATGCTCTTCAGTATTGTATGCCAGACTCAAGGCCAGGACAATCATGCTATGATTCTTCGCCTGGTCCATTCGAACGGGTCAACGGCGACGCCTCCCACCCTGATCTCCCAGTGCAAGTGCGAGCCTATGGACAGCCCGGTAGAGCCCATGGATCCGATGACCTGAGCTTTGGAGACTGTGTCACCCTCCTCGACTAGCAAGTCCGATTGATGGAAATAGCAGCTGTAAACCCC